>JAAZZR010000020.1 GCA_014237605.1 Nitrosomonadaceae bacterium
TGTGTAGTAAGCCCGTGGCGTTGACCTATTTGATAATCATTGAAATCATGAGCCGGAGTAATTTTTACACAACCAGTTCCAAAGCTTGGGTCTACATAAGTGTCGGCAATGATGGGAATACTACGCTGGCATAGTGGCAAGCATACGCGGCTTCCAATAAGATGCTGGTATCGTACATCATCCGGATGTACAGCTACAGCCATGTCACCCAACATTGTTTCCGGACGAGTGGTGGCAACAACTAGCCCATCATTTTTATTTAATCCGTTTTCGAACGGATAGCAAATATGCCAGAGGAAACCATCTTCTTCATTTGATACTACTTCCAGATCTGATACTGCGGTTTGTAACACAGGATCCCAGTTTACAAGTCGACAGCCACGATAGATTAAACCTTCCTTGTAAAGCCGCACAAATACTTCTGTTACGGCTCGTGATAATCCTTCGTCCATCGTAAACCTTTCTCGTGACCAGTCGCATGAAGTGCCTAAACGCTTCATTTGTCGAGTAATGGTAGAGCCGGATTGCTCTTTCCACTGCCATACCCGATTGATAAACTCCTGACGCCCGAGATCATGTCTGTCTATATTTTGGCTTTCCAATTGTCGTTCAACCACAATTTGGGTGGCTATTCCTGCGTGATCCGTTCCGGGCTGCCACAGTGTGTTATCTCCAAGCATTCGGTGATAACGAGTAAGCGCATCCATAATAGTGTGCTGGAATGCATGCCCCATATGCAGAGTGCCAGTAATATTTGGTGGCGGCAGCATTATGCAGTAAGAATTGATTGTTTTATCAGTTCCTTGAGTAATGCCAGGCTCAAAATAGCCAGCTGACTGCCAAGCTTGATACCAGCATTTTTCTATTGGTTGGGGCTCAAAGGTTTTAGGTAGGGCCATTAAAGTAGGAGCTAAATTTGGCGATTCTGGAAGATTTTCTATTATATTAGAAGGTGCAGGCATTTTATCGGTTGGTGTTTGTAGTTGTTCAGCCAGTTTGGCATAATTTTTCTTGGCGGAAGGTTGATTTTGTAAATTTTGGCTCAGTGTATTAGTAAGTGAATTTTGTGTATCAGATTCTGAAATCGTTTCTGTCTCCTTAAGAATGGGAACTGATGTTTTCCTTGGTAGTGAGAGTCTAGACTGACTTGATAAGGTCTTGGGAGACAGAAATACTTTCTCAGTAAGCGTAGGGATACTATCAGTAATCTTGGGTTTGTCTTGATTCGCACGTGACTGCGCACCCAATTTATTTGATTTTTTATTTTTAACAGACTTTGACGAAGATCTATTTTTTCTTTTCATAGAGAAGGTAACTGGCATTGAGTGGCGCTTAAATATTTAGCTTGATTCATTTAGGCACTTTTAAGCTTATGGTGGCGGATTTCATATCCTCTGTCTTTGTAGAAACGGTAACGTTTTCGTGCCGCTTGTATGTCCTCCAGTGTAGTTCCAGTAATTTCAATCAACCGAAGAAAACGGCTAAAGAAAGAGGGGTGCCCAACATGCAGGTTAATCAACACATTATCATGTGGGAGTGGTTCAGTCTGGTGGCTTATTATAACTGGTGTTATGTATGCTAGTTTGTCATCTACGCGGCAGTGTGGAATAAATGCAGTAGAAGAAAAATTCCAAAGCAAACTATCGAGCTGGTCTGCAATTTTAGTATCAGGAGTGTAAATTGTTATTTTTAAATTTTGTTGAATAGCTTTCGCACTAAGACGACAGACAGTTAGTAGCTTATCATTGGAACCAGAATAGAAATCGATTAGAGTCATGATTTCTTTTCGCAACCTTTTTTAATTGCACGTGTAGTCACGAATTGTGTAAGAAGCGGCACTGGTCGGCCAGTTGCGCCTTTCTTTTTTCCAGATATCCAGGCAGTACCAGCAATATCTAAGTGTGCCCAGCGATATTCTTTTGTGAAACGTGATAGAAAACAGGAAGCTGTAATAGTTCCTGCATCGCGCCCCCCGATATTTGCCATGTCAGCAAAATTACTTTTTAGTTGCTCGTCATATTCGCTCCATAGCGGTAGATGCCATGCAGGATCAGCGGCTTTCTCAGAGGCGCTCAATAATTCAGTGGCCAGCTTATCATCGTTGCTGAGTAATCCGGATGCTACGTGACCTAATGCAACTACACAGGCTCCAGTAAGAGTGGCTATATCTATGACTACTTCAGGTTTGTAGCGTTCAGCATAGGTCAATGCATCGCATAATATTAATCTTCCCTCTGCATCAGTATTTAATATTTCAATGGTTTGTCCCGACATGCTAGTAACAATGTCTCCAGGTTTAGTAGCTTTACCACCAGGCATATTCTCGGTGGTAGGAATAATGCCGACCACGTTTATGGGAAGTTTCATCTCAGCAATTGCAGTAATAGTGCCAAATACGCTAGCAGCTCCACACATATCGTATTTCATTTCGTCCATATTTGCTGGAGGCTTTAAAGAAATGCCACCAGTATCGAAAGTGACTCCTTTGCCAACTAGCACGATAGGCTTTTCTTTTTTACTTAACCCCCAGTATTCTAGTGTAATAAGTTTGGCAGGTTCATTGCTACCTTGTGCTACCGATAGCAGCGAGCCCATACCAAGTTTCTTCATATCTTTTTGCTCTAAAATAGCGGCTTTAAGCTTAAAGTCTTTGGCCATCTTTACGGCTAGTTTTGCCAGATAGGTAGGAGTACAAATATTTGGCGGAAGGTTGCCTAAATCTTTCGCTAGGTTCATACCATGCGCTGTAGCAAGTCCCCATTGCAGCGCTTTCTTACCTGTGACAGAGTCCAACTTTCCTGTTGTACTCAGCGTCACTTTTTGCAGCTGTTGCTTTTTATTAGTACGCTTGCTTTTAAGTTGATCAGGTTTATAAACGCTTTCCATCGCCACAATCACTGTATGGGATATTTTCCAGGAAATTTTACGGTTTTTTACAGGCACCTCTATTAAAAAAAGTGTTGCATTTGATGCTCCTGTTTCATATAGCCTGTTGAAAGTAGAACGAACTGCACTTTGATACTCTCGGTCACAAAATTTACTTTTTTCCCCAAGTCCAACTAGTAATATTCTATTGCATGTGGTGTTAGGAACGTTATGCAGCAGTAGAGTAGAGCCCAGTTTTCCTTCCATGTCTCCATTATTTAATATGTTGCTGATATACCCATTTGAATTCTTGTCCAAGGTCTTAGCAGCTTCACTTAGTGTTCTAGTTTGAAACACACCAACTACTACACAAGAACAGGATTGCTTTGCCGGACTTCCATTATCTATGCTAAATTTCACGTTTCACTCCTAAAGTTCATGTCCTTGCAACGGGTTTTTGCAAGATTAAGACTTGTTAATTATCGCTGAGCTATCTGTATAAAGTCAAAGTAGATGAATAATAAAGCTATATTGTAATTATGGGCAGATCAAATAACATTTTAGAGTCTAATCTGGAAGACTACTATCAGGCAAAAATTGCAACCCCTTTTGCAGTTCTAGGAATTCGAACCAATGGGTTATGGTTGACTGATATTGAGTATTTGCCTCCTGACACACCTACTTTAGCATTTCAAAATGAACTTGCTAGGGAAGTTTGTAAACAGTTGCAAGCGTATTTAACAGATCCAAATTTTGTATTTGATTTATCATTACATATTAATGGGACTAATCACCAGCGTCGAGTATGGGAGGCTATTAAGATAATACCCAGCGGAAGTACAAACAGTTATGCAGATATAGCTACGAGGCTGTGCTCTGCCCCACGTGCTGTAGGGCAGGCATGTGGGGCTAACCGACTCCCAATAGTCATACCGTGCCATCGCGTTATTTCTAAAGATGGTGGAATTGGTGGGTTCATGAATGCCAGGAATGGTTTTCCATTAGACATTAAACGATGGTTATTGCGACATGAATGTGTTTGAAATCAATGCAGAATTACTGGATGAATTCTCTGATTCTTTGTGGTTAGAAGATGGCTTGTCGCGTAATACGCTAGCAAGCTATTGCAATGATCTTAGGCAATTTGGTGTGTGGCTGGAGAAATCAAGTAGTTTAAATTTGATAGAAGCAAGACATTCAGATTTATTAGAGTTTCTTGCTTACAAGGTTTCGATTAAAGTTAAAGCAAACACCACTAGTCGTGAGTTATCTAGTTTGAAACGTTTTTACAGATTTCTGTTACGCCAAGGTAAAATTCAGGCAGATCCAAGCCTAAATATTAGCGCTCCTAAACTTCCACGTAATCTTCCTCATAATCTTACTGAAAAAGATGTAGAAGTGCTGCTAAGAACACCTGATGTAAAACAGCCAATAGGTTTGCGTGATCGCACAATGCTTGAGGTTTTGTACGCTAGTGGATTGCGAGTATCCGAGCTTGTTAATTTAAAAGTTGCACAGGTAAGCCTGAGTACCGGAGTGGTAAGAGTAATGGGCAAAGGAGGGAAAGAGCGCTTGGCTCCACTTGGAGAAGAAGCGTTAAATTGGATAGATGCCTATATGGCAGAAGCTCGGCTTAAACTGCTGGGGGAGAAAGTTTCTGAAGCTCTATTTGTTACAGCCCGCGGTTCTGCCATGACACGGCAGGCATTTTGGCACCTCATCAGGCGCCATGCAAGTCAGGCTGGAATTAGTAAACCTCTGTCACCGCATACACTGCGCCATGCCTTCGCTACTCATCTGCTTAATCATGGCGCTGATCTTCGTGTTGTACAGTTATTGCTAGGGCATTCAGATATTTCTACCACTCAGATTTACACACATGTTGCTAGCGCAAGACTTAAGCAGCTACATGTTAAGCATCATCCTCGAGGTTGATTATCATAGTACAGATGCCTTTTAAGCAGACATGGGTGCTTTTGAAGGCTGGAGAGTAGAGCTGTTTACGTTGGTGTAGAATTCGTTACATAATAATTTATTTCTTATACGGTCTATTATGAGAGTTGCTACCTGGAATGTTAATTCCTTAAAAGTTCGTTTGCCACAGGTTCTTAATTGGTTAGCTATTAACCAGCCAGATGTATTATGTCTCCAGGAAACGAAGGTACAAGATGAAAACTTCCCAGTGGCTGAGATTATAGATGCAGGTTATCAGCCCGTTTATTCCGGTCAGAAAACATATAATGGGGTAGCTATACTTGGTAAAAAAACTGGGAGTAACCCAGTCGTAGCAATACCTGATTTTGTAGATCCTCAAAAACGGGTATTGGCTGCAACTTATGGAGGGGTGAGGGTAGTTTGTATTTATGTTCCAAATGGTCAGAGTGTTGAGTCAGAGAAATTTCAATATAAGATGGAATGGTTAGCTGCTTTAAATAAATGGCTACAGGCAGAATTAATTCAATATCCAAAGTTAGTTTTATTAGGGGATTTTAATATTGCTCCGGAAGAACGTGATGTTCATGATCCAGAGTTGTGGGAGGGTAAGGTATTATTTAGCGACCCTGAACGGGAAGCATTCATGACATTACTTAAACTTGGGTTGGTTGATAGTTTTCGTTTATTTGATCATCCTGATAAATCTTACACCTGGTGGGACTACAGAATGCTTGGTTTTCGGCGAAACTTGGGTATGCGAATAGATCATATTTTATTGAGTAATGAGCTTTCTAATAGTTGTATTGGCTGTGTCATAGATAAAGAGCCGCGTAAAAATGAGAGGCCTTCAGATCATACTCCGGTAATGGTGAATTTCACAGCATAGTACTATCGTGTAGTTGATTTTTGATCTTTGGTGTATTTATTAGTTAGGGCTGGCTAGGTCCTGTAATTCAGCTTCAGAGAGAAGCCCATGAAGATTTATTTGGTTTTCTGGTATTTAGTTACTGCACGGTTATGTTCTGCTAGGTTATTGGAAAAATGTGACTCTCCATTTCCTTTAGCAACAAAGTATAGGGCGTCAGTTTCTGCGGGATTTAATGCTGCTTTTATTGAGGCGAGCCCTGGCATAGCAATAGGTGTCGGCGGGAGGCCAGAACGTGTGTATGTATTGTATGCATGGTCTTCTTTTAGGTCTTTTTTGCGCAGATTTCCATCAAATTTTTTACCTATACCATAAATTACAGTGGGGTCGGTTTGTAGCAGCATATCTGCCCGTAGCCGATTGATAAAAACACCTGCAATTGTTGCTCGGTCAGTATCTTTCCCAGTTTCTTTCTCAATTATAGAGGCTAGAATGAGAGCTTGATAAGGGTTGTCGAAAGGAAGATCTCTATTTGCTTTGGCCCATAACGATGCTAGGTTTTTTTTCATTATATGATAAGATTTCCTCAATATTGCTATGTCACTGCTGCCTTCAACAACATAATATGTATCAGGAAAAAACAAGCCTTCTGCAACAGTCTCATTCGCACCAATTAACTGTAGAATTTTTTGATCACTTAGTTCAGTGGTATCGTGCTTAATTCCAGTGTGCTCGTTTAGTTTCTTTCTAAACTGATAGAACGTCCATCCCTCAATAAATCTGATCTCAATCTGGTTAACGTTTACGTCTCCCTCTGTAATGATTTCTAGTAATCGAATAGGTGAGGTGTCCTCGGAAAGCTTATAGTCTCCAGCTTTAAGGGAGGAGCTATCTCCCATTACACGAGAAAGCAAAACAAAGGACCATGTGTCAGGTAAGACGCCGTCTGTAGCTAGTTGTTTGCTAACATCTGTCAGACTACTACCAGACTTGATTGAGAATTCGTATGGTGTCGTAGGAAGTGGTACAGGTGAATTGATGTAGAGATAGAGCCATCCCGTAAACAGAAAAGCTCCGGTAGAGATAAGAAGAACAAAGCGTTTCAGCGTACACATACTAAGTAACAAAAAAACTATAATTTTTTAAGAATTAGTGTTCCATTGGTACCGCCAAATCCAAACGAATTAGATAGCGCTACCTCAATTTTCATTTTACGCGCAGTATTAGGTACATAATCTAAATCGCACTGAGGATCTTGGTTAAAAATATTAATGGTGGGTGGTGAAATTTGATGGTGTATCGCTAGTGCAGTAAATATTGCTTCAACACCGCCTGCTGCTCCTAATAGATGTCCAGTCATAGACTTTGTGGAATTCATTACGAGCTTCTTTGCTTGCTCACCAAAGCAACGTTTGACGGCGGTTGTTTCAGCAATATCACCCAGTTGTGTGGAAGTCCCATGGGCATTAATGTAATTAACCTCTGATGCATCTAAGCATGAATTTTTGAGTGCGGCTGTCATGCAGCGAGCAGCACCTTCACCGTCTTCACAGGGTGCTGTCATATGATTCGCATCGGCGCTCATGCCAAAACCAACTACTTCAGCATAAATTTTAGCCTTGCGACGTTTTGCATGTTCCATTTCTTCTAGGACCAAAATTCCTGCCCCTTCACCTAATACAAAGCCATCTCTTTCAGTATCCCAGGGTCGACTTGCAGTGCTCGGATCATCATTTCTTGTAGATAGCGCTTTTGCAGAGGCAAAACCACCAACAGCAAGCGGGGTTACACATGATTCTGCGCCACCCGCAACCATTAAATCTGCATCACCATATTCAATCATACGAGCAGAGTTCCCTATGCAATGTGTTGCAGTTGTACAGGCAGTTACTATGGCTAGGTTTGGTCCTCTAAAGTTATACTTAATGGAAAGATTGCCTGCAATCATATTGATGATCGTGCTAGGAATGAAAAATGGCGATATTTTTCGTGGGCCTTTCTTATGATAGACGGCATCCGTTTTCTCAATCATCGGTAAACCACCAATTCCTGAACCAATATTTACACCAATACGGTCAGGATCAATTTCAGAGTTTGTTACATCCTCAATACCGGCATCTTTTACTGCCTGCATTGCTGCGGCCATACCGTAATGGATAAATATATCCATACGACGCGCCTCTTTTACAATCATATATTGAGTGATATCAAAGTCTTTAACTTCTCCTGCAATCTGAGAAGCTAAAGCAGATGCATCAAAACGAGTGATGCGAGTAATGCCAGATTTGCCGTTCAGGAGGTTATCCCAGGCATCTGATATGGTGTTGCCAACGGGCGAAACAATGCCCATTCCAGTTATGACTACCCTACGTTTGGGCAAATTGACTCCGAATTGGGATAAGTTAATACAAGAAGTTAATTAGTTACGGAATCCATATAATCCATAGCCTGTTGGACAGTATGTATTTTTTCAGCTTGTTCATCTGGAATCTCACACTCAAACTCTTCTTCGAGAGCCATAACTAATTCAACCGTATCCAGTGAATCTGCACCTAAGTCATCTACAAAGGAGGATTCATTTTTGATCTCAGCTTCATTTACTCCAAGTTGTTCCGCAACAATTTTTTTAATACGCTGTTCAACTTTTTCCATCTAAAATCCCTTCCTTTTCGCGGGTAAATAAAACTTCGCTATTTTAACATAATTATTAATCAGCAAATCAACTCTAATATTAGTTGGTTTATTAATGGCTGGCGTTAATCTTAATTATTTGTATTTTTTATACCTATACCTATACCTATACCTATACCTATACTTATAGCTACTCCATATACATTCCACCATTGACATGTAATGTTGCACCTGTAATGTATCCGGCAGATGGAGAAGCAAGGAAAGCCACTGCTGACGCTATGTCTTCTGGTTTTCCAAGTCTTTTAAGTGGAATGTGTTGGAGCAGGTCTTGTTGTTGTTTCTCAGAAAGTGCCCGAGTCATATCGGTATCAACAAAACCAGGCGCGACACAATTTATAGTTATATTACGACTACCTACTTCTCGTGCTAATGATTTACTAAGGCCCAAGACTCCGGCTTTGGCTGCTGCGTAGTTGGACTGACCAGCATTGCCTGTAGAGCCTACTATTGATGCTATGTTAATGATACGCCCTGAGCGTGCCATCATCATGGAACGTAGTACTTCACGGCTAAGACGGAATATTGCCTTCAGGTTTGTTCCGATAACTTCATCCCATTTTTCATCTTTCATACGGACTAATAGGTCATCACGAGTTATACCGGCATTATTCACAAGTATTGTTATCTCACCAAATTCTTTACGTATCTCTGTGAAAAGATTTTTAATTTGATCGGTATCGTTAACATTTAAGACAATACCTTTTCCTTTTATTCCAGCCTCATTCAAATAACTACTAATACTTTTTGCACCTTCATCAGTAGTTGCAGTGCCTATAACTGTGGCCCCATCCATACCTAATTGTATTGCTATTGCCTTTCCAATACCTCGGCTAGTGCCAGTTATCAAAGCTATTTGATTTTGTAACATGGTCCCTCTCATTATTTAATTACTGGTAAGTATTAATCCTGAAATATTCTGTAAATACCTACCTGAAACTATACCAAGATACTTACTGTCTGTCGGAGAGCATTCGTATCAGTTAATGCTATATTTTGTAAATTTTTATTTATACGCCTATTGAGCCCGGTTAATATTTTACCTGGGCCACATTCAGCTATATGTGTAACGCCTTCAGTAGTTAGGGTGTTAATAGTATCTGTCCACCGCACAGGTATGCATAATTGCTTTACCAAAATAGCTTTGATATCCACACTATTTTTGTGCTGCTTTACATCGGCATTATGTATCACAGGAATACTAGGTGCTTGCAACGCTATCATTTCTAGTTTCTGTTTCATTTTTGTTGCTGCTGGAGCCATTAACGAGCAGTGTGAAGGTACGCTCATTGGCAATAGTACAGCCATTTTAGCCCCTTTCTCTTTAGCTAGCTTGATGCCTTGTAATACGGCATTCTTATGTCCAGCTATTACAACCTGTCCAGGGGAATTAAAATTTGCAGGTTCTAAAGATTCTTTTTCGGAATTTTTTGTAACCTCATTACATATTGTTCGTATAACATCATCTTCTAAACCTAAAATAGCTGCCATCTTTCCTATTCCTTCTGGAACAGCTTGCTGCATTACTTCTCCGCGGAACCGTACTATTGACAGTGCATCCTCATAAGTCATGGCTCCGGAAACGACTAATGCAGTGTACTCTCCTAGGCTATGCCCAGCTATGAATGCAGGGTTTGGTCCGCCTAAATTTTTCCATGCGCGGTAAACAGCAATTCCTGACATTAGCATCAGCGGTTGAGTATTAGTAGTTAGGTTAAGGCTATCAGGCGGGCCATTATTAACCATTGCCCAGAAATCCTCATGAAGGATATCCGATGCCTCAGTAAAAGTATCCTTTACTATTGGGAGATCGGAATATCCTTTCATCATTCCGATTGATTGCGAGCCTTGTCCAGGGAATACGAAGGAAAGTTTCATGTCTCACCAACGGATTAGTACCGCACCCCAGGTAAATCCACCTCCAACGCCTTCTAATAGCACATATTGATTAGGTTTAATCCTCTTATCGCGCACTGCCAAATCCAAAGCAAGTGGAATAGAAGCAGCAGAGGTATTGCCGTGCTTAGCTATAGTAGTTACTACTTTTTCCATAGAGATTCCGAGCTTCTTTGCTGTAGATCGAATGATGCGAATATTTGCTTGATGAGGAATAAGCCAATCTATATCAGATGTTTGTAAGTTATTTTCGGATAGAGCCTCATAAACAATCTCTTCCATAACTTTTACTGCAAACTTGAATACTGTGTTCCCTTCCATAGTAACAAATGGATTCCCTTGAATTTTTCCATGTGAGATATTTCCAGGGAGTGAAAGAGTATTATAGTGGCTACCATTGGCATGTAGATGACTCGAAAGGATACCCGGTTGATCCGATTTAGTAATTAATACAGCGCCTGCGCCATCTCCAAACAATACACAGGTACTGCGGTCACTCCAGTCAAGTAAACGCGAGTATATTTCAGTACCAACTACAAGTGCAGTTTTATATTTGCCGGCACGGATAAACATGTCTGCAGTGGCAAGAGCATAGACAAAACCACTACATACAGCTTGTACGTCAAATGCGGGGCAGTCTTTGATGCCAAGTTTATTTTGCAAAATACATGCTGTACTTGGAAAAGTCATGTCAGGGGTAGTCGTGGCGACAATAATAAGATCAATCTTATCGATACTAATATCAGCTGATTCTATCGCTTTGAGACAAGCGTTAACAGCCAGGTCACTGGCCATCTCATTATCTGCTGCAATATGTCGTTGTTCAATACCTGTTCTAGTACGTATCCAAGAGTCATTTGTATCAACAATAGACTCAAGATCTTGGTTTGTAAGAATTTTTTCAGGTAAATAACTACCCGTTCCTATAATTTTTGAATGCGTCATGCTACATCTTCTTTTGATGGGGGTTGTGAGTTGGGGCTAGAGGTTGAATGATGTGGAGATTCCAGCATTCGCTCGCTTATTTGGTGTTGTATTTCACCGTGAATCTCTTCAACTGCCCGCTTAATAGCGAATCCAAATGCATACCTGTCAGCAGAGCCATGACTCTTGACTACGATCCCGTATAGACCAAGTAGGCTCGCACCATTGTATCTGCGGTGATCTACTCTAGCTTTCAGGGCCTTGATAACAGGTATAGCTACAAGCCCCGCAACTCTTGTAAGGAAATTTCGTTTGAATTCTTGTCGTAAGTATTTAGCAAACATTTGCGCCACGCCTTCTGAAGTTTTTAGCGCAACATTACCAACAAAGCCATCGCAGACTACTACGTCTGTTGTGCCCTTATAAATGTCATCTCCTTCTATATTTCCATAAAAATTAAGTCCACTAACTCGTAGTAACTCAGCAGCTTGCTTTGTTACTTCGTTACCCTTGATCGCTTCCTCTCCAATATTTAATAGACCTACGCTTGGCTGGTCTTTATTTTCTACTGAAGATACTAGTGCGGCACCCATTACACCAAATTGAAGGAGGTGTTCTGAGCTGCAATCTACATTAGCGCCAAGATCCAGAACATATGTGTGGCCATTCATAGTTGGGAGTACTACAGCCAGAGCTGGGCGATCAATACCAGGGAGTGTTTTTAAAACAAATCGGGAAGTTGCAATCAAAGCTCCAGTATTTCCAGCACTAACGCAGGCTTGGGCTGTTCCATTTTTAACTAGATTTATTGCAACCCGCATGGAAGAATCTTTTTTACCGCGTAAAGCAAGCGATGGTGATTCATCCATATCAACCACTTCGCTTGCGCCATGTAACTTTAATCTGGGATTTGATGTGAAGCGAAGAGCACGCAATTCTGCTTCTATCGAATCTAGTATTCCTACTAGAACAATATTTGTTGTTGGATTGCGATGGAGAAAATCAACAGCTGAAGGGACAGTTACTTTGGGACCATGATCACCACCCATGCAGTCTATGGCTACGGTAATATCCAATTTGAATACTTATAAATATGAGCTAATTTGGAAATTTCATTATGTATAGACCCATGACTTCAGAGGCTAGTCATCTTTGGTTTTAACGACCTTTTTCCCCCGATAGTAACCATTTGGGCTTATATGATGTCTCATATGTACCTCACCTGTACTAGGCTCAATCGCCAATGGAGGACTAGTCAGGAAATCATGGGATCGATTCATACCACGTTTTGATGGTGACTTTTTACTTTTCTGGACAGCCATAATACTGATCTCCTTAATACTTTAGTGTAATTTTTTTAGTTTTAATAACGCAGCAAATGGATGTTTCTTTTCTACCGCATAACTATCAGTCAGTTCTTTTGCTAAACAATCACTTTCTCTATGACGCGGAGAAGAGGGTAAATTTAAAATAATTTCGTCTTCAATAAGTTCTATGATGTCTATATCTGAAGTGGCTAAAATTCCTTCGACTGATTCGTCCTCATCCAGATACGAAAGTTCTTTTTCATTCTCTACTAGAAACAAAGTTGATTTCAAATTTAACACATGTGACAATTTACCAAGACATCGTTGGCAGGAAAGGTTTAGTTCTCCTTTTATGATAACCTGTAACATAGGCTTATCATCTCTACCTAGAATACCATTTATTATGTATTCTAGGTTGCTTTGACTGTCGACAAGATAGTCTTTTAAGCGTTCACACTCGTCAAGTGTAATTTTACCATGGAGCGACCTGGTAAAGTTCACAAAATCATGGGCGTCTATAACAATTCGTGTAGACATATGGCGCGCATGATATATTTTTTGTTCTCGGGTGTCAAAAATCATCTAAAAAATCACATTATAGCTACCATTGAAAACACATCTCAATCAAAAACTTATCTTAGGATCGAGCTCCTCTTATCGTTACGAGTTACTTTTGCGCTTGCAACTTCCTTTTGAGGTTTCTAGTCCTGATATAGATGAATCAGCTTTAACCGAAGAAAAGCCAGAAACTACTGCTAGTCGTTTGGCTGAGGAGAAAGCACGTGCTGTTGCTAGAATTTATCCAAATGCGCTTATCATAGGATCAGATCAAGTGGCGACCCTAGATGGTATCCAGCTTGGAAAGCCACTAAATTATGAAAATGCAATCAAGCAGTTAACTTCTATGCGTGGAAAAGAAGTGATTTTTCATACAGCATTGTGTCTTTTTAATAGTGGTAGTGGCAGGATCCAATCTAAGCTAGTCTCTTCTCTGGTTAAGTTTCGTAAATTAAGTGACGAACAGATCTTAAATTATTTGGCCAAAGAACAGCCATATCACTGTGCAGGAAGTGCAAAATATGAAGGACTTGGCATTGCACTCATAGAGCGAATGGAGAGTGATGATACTAGTGCGATCATAGGGTTACCATTGATCACACTAGTAGATATGTTAGTGCATGAGGGTGTCGAAGTAATATAAATTTGTGGCTTTTTTACAGCATTCTATTTGATTAGCTACTGTAGTTTCCATCCATTTCCAGCATTGATTAAAGTATTTGTAGATGCAGACCCTAACCGTTTGGCAAAGCGCTCAATAAAACTTTCTTTTGTAGTGAAATCTACGATAGATTCAGCCTTAATAATTTCTCGTGCAACATAATCTGCGCTTCCCAGTGCATCCGTGAGCCCAAGGTCTATACTTTTTTGACCAGTCCATACAATGCCACTAAAGATCTCAGATTTATCTTTCAAGCGCTTGCCTCTACCTTTTTGTACCACTTGGATAAATTGATGATGGATATCGTTTAACATTTCTTGGGCATAATGTTGTTGAAGTGGATTGGGCGGTGAGAAGGGATCAAGAAAGCCTTTGTTTTTACCGGCTGTGAGTAATCTTCGTTCGACACCAAGTTTTTCCATTGTTCCAGTGAATCCAAACCCATTCATTAGCACGCCTATAGAGCCGACTATGCTAGCTTTATCCACATAGATTTTGTCTGCTGCTACAGCAACATAGTAGCCACCTGAGGCACAGATATCTTCAATTACAGCATAAAGCGGTATATTTGGATGTTTGGCACGTAGTCGTTGAATTTCATCGTTAATATGCCCTGCTTGTACAGGGCTTCCACCCGGGCTGTTGATGCGTAAAATTACTCCCTGCGTATTTTTGTCCTTGAACGCATTCTTTAGCCCTTCGTTTACATTGGCCGCACTACTAACGCTATTAGCAGAAATTTCTCCACGAAGCTCAACAAGCGCAGTATGTTTATCCGACATAGAAACGCCATTATCACTAAACCAACCTAGTCCAATAAATAAAAGAATAAATAAATATAAGAAAGTCAGGGATTTGAAAAATATTCCCCAACGACGTGTTCTTCGTTGTTCAGTAACAGAAGAGAATGCTAATTTTTCCAGCATTTTCTGTTCCCAACCTTCCTTACGATCTTCTGGATCAATCATAAATTTTGTAATTCCTTAAATAATATTGTTTTGTTTTTTTATTACTGTAGATCTTTCTTTAATTAGATATTTGCATTCAACCAAAGGTGTAATTGCGCAACGCTTTCTACACAGGCAAGTGGTGCCAAAGTTTCAAGTCTTTTTTTCGGATGTGCGCCATATGTTACACCAACTCCAGAGACGCAGGCGTTTATTGCCATTTGTAGATCGTGAGTTGTATCGCCTATCATCAGAGTTCGGGTAGCTTTTACATTAAATTGTGACATTAATTCCAACAGCATTGCTGGGTGAGGCTTTGAAAAAGTTTCATCAGCGCAACGACTAGCATGGAAAAAATTGCCTAGTCCACTTGAATTGAAAGAACGATTAAGTCCAGCACGGCTTTTACCTGTTGCAACTGCCAGCAGGAAGCTTTCTGCATACAATGCTTTAATAACTTTAGATGCGCCTTTATAAAGCGATATTTTCTTGTCGTGCGCAAGATAGTGATGCCGGTAACGATCTGATATTAAATTAAATTCTTGGGAGGAAATGGTTGGAAATAGGTGCTTAATGGCCTCATTCAATCCTAGGCAAATAACATAACGCGCTTCTTCATTTGACGGCTCGGTCAAACCTAAATCACGTGCGGCACCCTGCAATGAGAAAACTATAGAATTTGCGGAATCTACCAATGTCCCGTCCCAATCAAATACGATTAAATCAAATTTCTTGTTCATTAGATAAATTAAGTAAAAATATTAGATTCTAAAATTAGCCTAATTAAGGTGCTAAGTACTTTGTATCTAGCTCATTTAAAAATTTCTTCAGATCATCTGCTAATGGAGCTTCTATACGTAGATTTTCACCGGTAGTAGGGTGCGTTACTATGGCTATGCTTGCATGTAGAAACATGCGCTTCAGTTTAGGTCCCTTTCCACTAGATCTATTAAGTGCTTTATTAAGTTGGTAATCACCATATTTATCATCACCAACAATTGGAAAGCCTAGATATGAAAGATGCACACGAATTTGATGAGTGCGACCAGTTATTAATTCTGCTTCCAATAAACTAAAGTCTTGCCAAGTCTTTTTTAAAGTAAAAATTGTATGAGCTGTCATGTCTTCTGAATTATCTTTTTTATCTATAGCTACTGCTACACGCCTTTCTCCCGAGGCTGTAAGATATTTATGTAATGGCAGTTTTACATTTTGTTTTTGGTTTTGCCACTTACCTTTTACCAAAACCAAGTAACGTTTACCCATTTCTCTTTCACGAATTTGTCTGTGAAGCTCAGTAAGAGCTGAGCGCTTCTTGGCAAGAAGAAGCGCTCCAGATGTATCCCTATCTAGACGATGTACTAACTCTAAAAATTTCCAGTTTGGATTCTGGGCACGGAGTTGCTCTATGACGCCAAAACTTATATTGCTTCCACCATGTACAGCCACTCCAGCAGGTTTATTAATTACCAGAAGAGACTCATCTTGAAATAAAACATCAAATGAAACGAATCTTGATTTCGATATCTTATTTGTTGGTGGGTCATTCTTCTTTATTATTGGTGGAATACGTACCATATCCCCTTCCTGAAGATGATAGCTAGCTTTGACACGTTTTCCGTTAACCCGCACTTGTCCGCTGCGCAGGCACCTGTAGATATGACTTCTGGGAACTCCTTTAAGGCGTTTAATCAAGAAATTATCTATACGCTGATCATTACTATCCTCGGCAATAATTTCTTTGATTACATTGCCCAGAGGAAATTCTTTGCCTAAATCCTTAATTTTACCTATACTTGTAAGTTCGGAGCCCAATTTAGTCCTCTGTCCGGTATATAAAATTATACTGTTGATGGGATTTTAACAGAACAAGGCCAAGAGCCGACTCCGAAACTGGTTAATATTGCTCACCAATTAAAGCAGTGATAGTGAATTAATAGCGCGCTCAAAACAAACGCGGATTTCAGAGTTTATTATCTTAGCGCCCACATATTGGGTAGCCCTTAATTGAAATCTGACGGAAACTTAATTTCGAATTCTGCTTTTATTGAAAAGCAGTAATTTTAGTAACAAGCCGGAGAATAGAAATTTATAACTGCAGTCCGACAATATGACACAGTCGTCTGAGTATGAGATTCTAATTATATGAGTCAGATCTGATCTAACTCATATGGCTTGCTCGCCCGTGATCAGCGCGCGGGAGAAATATAATAATGAAACGCATGTTATTCAATGCAACGCAGCCGGAAGAGCTTCGTGTTGCCATTGTTGATG
The DNA here is from genome assembly GCA_014237605.1 of Nitrosomonadaceae bacterium. Classification (GTDB taxonomy): domain Bacteria; phylum Pseudomonadota; class Gammaproteobacteria; order Burkholderiales; family Nitrosomonadaceae; genus BJGV01. The sequence continues at coordinate 16,924 of JAAZZR010000020.1, forward strand.
GTCAAAAACTAATTGATTTAGACATTGAGTCAGCTGGGAAAGAACAGAATAAAAGCAATATATATAAAGCAGTTGTTACCCGAATTGAGCCTAGTCTTGAAGCTGTATTTGTTGATTATGGCGGAGAGCGTCATGGCTTCCTGCCATTCAAGGAAATATCTAAATCTTATTTAAAAGAAAGTACTGGTTCTACGCGCCCACGTATTCAAGATGCGTTAAGTAATGGCCAAGAACTTATAGTTCAAGTAGATAAGGATGAACGGGGCGCTAAGGGGGCGGCACTTACTACTTATATTTCATTAGCCGGACGCCACTTAGTATTGATGCCCAATAATCCACGTGGGGGCGGCGTATCTCGTCGTATTGAGGGTGAGGAACGCGCTGAATTACGTGAAATAATGGCTCAGTTAGATATCCCTACAGGCATGAGTATTATTGCACGGACTGCTGGGATAGGTCGTAGCGAAGAAGAATTGCAGTGGGATCTAAATTACCTATTGAAGCTTTGGCGTGCTATAGAAGATGCATCTAAAGGTCAGAGCGGCGCATTCCTGATATACAAAGAGAGTAGTTTAGTTACACGCGCTATACGTGATTATTTTCACGAAGAAATTGGTGAGGTTCTGATTGATACTGAGAGCATTCATGACCAGGCTTATCAGTTTATGAGCCATGTAATGCCTGATAATGTAAGCCGCATCAAGCTTTATAATGATGACGTGCCATTATTTTCTCGTTTTCAGATTGAGCACCAAATTGAGACAGCGTATTCTCGACAAGTATCGCTACCTTCAGGCGGTGCAATAGTTATTGATCATACTGAGGCATTAGTATCAGTTGATGTGAACTCAGCTCGAGCTACGCGTGGAGCAGATATTGAACAAACAGCTTTAAATACCAATGTAGAAGCGGCAGAAGAAGTTGCTCGACAATTGCGGCTTCGTGATCTAGGTGGTCTTGTAGTTATTGATTTTATTGATATGGAAGTTACACGTAATCAGCGTGAAGTGGAAAGCTGTTTATTAAATGCACTACGTTATGACCGTGCAAGAGTACAGGTAGGAAAAATCTCTAGGTTTGGATTATTAGAGTTATCACGCCAGCGTCTGCGTCCTTCGCTAGGTGAGAGTAACTACATTTCTTGTCCGCGTTGCCATGGAACCGGTCATATCCGCGGTACTGATTCTTCCGCACTCCATATCCTCAGGATCATTCAGGAAGAGGCTATGAAAGATGGCACAGCTGCACTTCATGCCCAGGTTCCGGTAGATGTGGCTACATACTTGTTAAATGAAAAACGTGCAGAAATATATGCTATTGAGGCACGATTAAAAATAAATGTAATTTTGATTCCAAACGTTTACTTGGAAACTCCTAATTACAATATAGACCGCCTGCGCCATGATCAAATCAAATCAAATGAGACACTTACTAGCTATCAGATGGCAGATAAGCCGGTAGAAGAAGTAAAATTACCATCATCAGTGGCGCAAGAAGCGAAGCCAGTTAGACAGCAAGCTGCAGTGAGGGGTATTACTCCAACGCAGCCAGCACCCCGTAGTAAAAAAACACAATCAGATTCTCTTCTAGGAAAAATTTTAGGTTGGTTCAAGTCTGGAGATAAAGAAGCAACGGCTGTGGCAGTACGAAAACAGACGAGGCAAAGACCAAGACGACAAGATCGTGGGCATCGAAGTCGTGAAGGACGAGAACGTAATTCCAGAAGAGCTGGAAGCGGACAGCAAAACAATAGTTCTAATGCTGCATCCACAAACGATACTGTAGCCAATATAAAGCAGGGGCGTGGGGCGGCATCTTCACAAGCTGATCAAAAAACAGAGAGATCTTCTAATAGAAGGCAGCCACGCTCATCACGTGATGATAGAGTTGAGCCTAAGTTGGCTGAAGGAGGAAAAGCAATTGAAAACAAGGTGACACAGGGAGAAGATGGTGGGCGTCCACGCCGCCGTCGCGGTGGAAAGCAGCAACGTGAGAGGAATGAACGCGCTCTTGAACGGGATGCGAAAATAAAGAAAGATATAGGCGTATCTGGAGAGGAAGAAAAAAAGAATGGCATAGATACCCTACCAAAACAAACCTCTGATGAAGTATCTATAGATTCCTCAGTACATCAGGAAGGAGCTAAGAAATCTGAAGGAGTTAGGCGTACTCCTCCAATTAAGGCGGCTATTAATAAAGATAATTCTATTTCGGAGAGAAAATCAAAGGTATCTCATGCTTCGCCAGATTCAGAGAAGCCATTGGTTTTAGAAGAAACTGTTAAAGCACCGAAAAGCTCTTCTGCCAAGCCTGCTCCAGAATCAAAAGTAGAGAAGTCAAGAGTGCCCTCTGAATCTAAACCTAAAAAAGTTAGCCAGACTGCACCGTTAAGTGATGGGAAATCAAAGAGATTAGCTAAAAGTAAACTAGTTATGGTCGAGACGAAACAAGAGAAAATAACAACCTTGGCTGATGCTACAACTTCAAAGAAGAAGAGGGTAAGGCCTGCTAAATTACCTGCAAAGGTTAGTAAGCCGCTAGTACAGGTTGAGACACAAAAATAAAATAAAGAACTGAGTTAAATAAATATAAAGTAGGGATTGATTCCTACCTTATATTTTGACGTGATTAATAGATTTTAGGTTGAAATATTATTATTTTCTTTATTGATGTTGTAAAGCAATCCCTTTCCAGCATCTTCAATCATTTTTAGTACTTTTTCAAACCCTTGATCCCCGCCAAAATATGGATCAGGCACTTCTTCATTTTCAGTATAATTTTTACTATATTGCATTAGCATGCCTAGCTTATAGTTATACTGCGGTGGACATAGGTCGTTAAGGATAGAGAAATTATGTTTATCCATGGCTAGTATATAGTGGAAAATATCAAAGTCTCTAGTATTGAACTGGCGGGCACGTAACCCTTCCATATCATAGCCATGTTCTGTTGCTATCTTTTGTGCGCGCCCATCTGGCGGTTCACCAATATGATAATCATGTGTGCCGGCGGAATCCACAAGAATTTTATTCTTAGATATGAGCACTTTAGCTTGATGTCTAAACACAGCTTCAGCTGTAGGCGAACGACAGATATTTCCCATACAGACAAATAATACTTTTACCATCTAATTACATCCTTTATTAACAATTATATAAATAGCAAATTATTAGATTCTAATATGTTTGATATCTCTTATATTTGCGTATATCTCTTTATCTTCAATTAGAATTATCCTTACGGCCTAGATGCTTCATCAGAATCTTAGAATGGTAAATTGGCATCTGGTTTAGCTTGGAGAATAACCTTGCGAAAATCATCCTGGATCCTTTTTAATGAAATTTCGTTTTCAGCCTCAAATCGTAGTACAACTACAGGCGTAGTATTGGAGGAGCGTGCCAGGCCAAATCCATCTTTATATTCTACCCGCAGTCCATCAATTGTTATGACTTGTTCTGGATTATC
>JAAZZR010000021.1 GCA_014237605.1 Nitrosomonadaceae bacterium
CATTTATTTCAATCCAATTTCATTATGAATTCACCCTTCATTATATCCATATGGATTGCTAATATCCCCTAAATAATAAAAATCAAAATAGTTTATTTCAGTTTATTTTACTGATTTAATAACTCCATATTTGTGATTCAATCTATAAAACTGCTAATAATGATTCTCATCAATCATTAGTGGGAGTACTATTTGTGTAGAGCTATTTAAAAGGAGATTTAAATGAAAAAAATAATTTTATCTTTTTTATTACTTATCACATTTTCAAGCTCGAGCTTTTCTGCAGAAAAAGATTACAAAATGTGCAGCCTTGCTGGCTATTTTGATGGAGCTAAGAAAGAATTTATGTATGGAATAGCTATGCGCATTGTTATAGAGAAGAAATTGATGAATAAAGAAGGCACTAACGCAACAGATCCTATATGTGAGGCCTTGTATGAGAAAGCTCAGGATACGGGAGTAGCTGACCTTAAAAGAGGAAAATATAAAATTAAATTTATTGATGAAGTTAAATTAGCAACCGAGGTAAATATTTTTTCTAATAAGGTATATGACGTAATAATCTCTAGTATTAATTGGGAAAAATGATATGTTATCGCAAGCAGTTTATTTGAGAGTATGAATTTATTACAGAGGAATTATTATGATAAAGACCGCCGGTGAATTGATAGCTAAAGCTCAAACAATGATCAGCTGTCTTGATGTGTCATCCGCCAAGACGTTATATGAGGGTTCTAAGAGTATTATTATTGACGTAAGAGAACCTGAAGATGCGGCCAGTTCCAAGCTTAATGACTCTATAAATATCCCCCGTGGCTTAATTGAAATGAAAATATCAAGCATTTGTCCTAAACCAGATACGTTGATATTACTCCACTGTGCTGGTGGAGGCCGTGCCTCACTATCAGCTTTAACACTCCAAGAAATGGGTTATACCAATGTCCATGCAATTACAGCAAAGTTTGAGGACATAAAAGATGCTTTAGGATAAACAAATAATAATTAGGCTTCTAAATCTAGAATCGCAATAAAAGGACAAAAATTTCTCTAAATTAAGTTTCAGATGTTCCTGAAACTAAAGTTTTTAATTCATTAGGAGTGTCCCAGTGGACTATATTTAGTGCCCACTCCGCAAATGAATCTAGATAAATCTCGGAATCTATATTTTCACTGTTTGTTGAAGCAACGCGGATGTTGCCCATAAAGAAAACGATTTCTATAAGCAACTTAAGGCGCCCTTGAAAATCTTCTCTTTCCTTATCTCGATGCGTCATCTTGTCTGGGTCAATACCGAGTGATAAAGCACATGCTTGTCCGATTGTGACAGTAGACTTTTTCAGCCAGAAATCCCAATCAATATTACTCATACTTTCTTCTCTTAGACTAATGTCAAATGGATTGGAATTTGGTATAACTAACTGTTAATGTCAAAATAATGGTTAATTAACAGCAAGTTATCCAATTAAATTGGCGGAGAGAGAGGGATTCGAACCCTCGATAAGCTTATAAGGCCTATACTCCCTTAGCAGGGGAGCGCCTTCGACCACTCGGCCATCTCTCCTTATGAGGAAAGGCGAACAGAATAACGGTTTACAACATTCTGGTCAAACCGATACGCTGTCTTATTCTTATTTTAAGGTGCCTGATCTAGATCAAAAGCCTTATGAAGTATCCGGACTGCCAGTTCCATATATTTCTCATCCACAATTACAGAAATTTTTATTTCAGAAGTAGAAATCATCTGGATATTGATACCCTCTTCCGCCAAAGAACGGAACATTTTACTAGCAATACCAACATATGAACGCATACCTACACCAACAATAGATACCTTCGCTATTTTATCTCCACCGACAACGTCTCGCGCACCGATATCAGGCTGAACCTGACTTTTAAGCATATCCATTGTTCTTTCAAATTCATTCCGATTTACAGTAAACGAAAAATTTGTCATGCCGTCATTACCAATATTCTGGATTATCATATCCACGTCAATATTTGCATCGGCCACAGGACCAAGAATCTGGTAAGCAATGCCTGGTCGGTCTGGCACACCCAGAACAGTAATCTTGGCTTCATCACGGTTGAATGCAATACCTGAAATAATCGCATGTTCCATATTTTTATCTTCCTCAAAAGTAATCAGAGTACCTTCTCCCTCTTCTGCGAAACTTGAGAGCACCCTTAATTTCACCTTGTATTTACCTGCAAATTCGACGGAGCGTATTTGAAGAATTTTAGATCCGAGACTTGCTAGCTCCATCATTTCTTCAAAAGTAATAGTCTTTAGCCGCCTCGCTTCTGGGACAACACGCGGGTCAGTGGTATAAACACCATCTACATCAGTGTATATCTGACACTCCTTAGCTTTAAGCGCCGCTGCCAATGCTACACCAGTTGTATCAGATCCACCGCGGCCTAATGTCGTAATATTGCCGAATTCATCCGCCCCCTGAAACCCAGCTACCACAACAATATACCCTGCATCTAAATCTGCCCGGATTCTACTCTCATCAATCTGGAGTATGCGCGCTTTATTATGGGCAGCGTCTGTTAGTATCCTTACCTGAGTCCCGGTATAACTTTTCGTTTTGTAGCCCATCTCAATCAGAACCATTGATAACAAAGCTATGGTGACCTGTTCACCAGTAGATACCAGAACGTCCAGCTCTCTCGGGTCAGGAATACCTTGTATCTCTTTGGCCAAAGTAAGTAGGCGATTAGTTTCTCCACTCATAGCAGAGACTGCCACTACGATTTGGTGCCCTGACGATTGAAATTTTGCTATTCGACAAGCAACATTTTTAATGCGCTCAATACTTCCAACCGAAGTCCCTCCATATTTTTGAACGATAAGTGCCACGATTATTAATATCTCTCTTTAAAAATTGTTCTTATAGATATATAGATACTACCTGATTCTCGGAAGGAACACTAAATGTGTATATGAAATTTCACAAAAATAAGCTGATCGTAGGGGCTACTTAAATAAATGAAGTAGTTATATATTAGTTTTAACTGTTAAGCCAAGAGAATTAATTTCTTTACCAAAAGATTCAATCCACTTTCTAGTAACTTTTGTAAGCCGTGGTGATTCGGGCTGCATTGAAGAACGCGCTAATCCATAAAGAAGAACCCCTTGAATCAAGGCGCCTTCCTGCAATAATTTCTCAACAAATCCCAGGTAAGCTTTAATTTCTTCTCTTGCAGGAGGATTACCATCTATTTTAAAAACACATGTCTGAATCCAGGTATGGCATAATGATGCGGATAATTTTAGGTTTCTATAGACCTGTCTAGAACTCATACGTGTATTATTAACTTGTTGTCTCCTTTCACGTATAACGCTGTCTAGTTTGAACCAAACTTCTCCATTAATTTCTGCTAATCGCCTAAGTCCCGCCTGCACATTTTCCCTGTTAATCAAACTCCCATTTGTAATCAATACCACCTTAAGGTCTTTAAGCGAGTCAAAGCTAAGTTTTACCCTTCCAATTACATCTATTACCTGCTTAAGTTCTTTAGCACTAGTAGGTTCTCCATTACCTGATAAAGCAATATCAGTAATGCGCCTTGCATCTGGTTCTACCTGTTCCTGCATAAATGAGCCATATATTATTTCCTGCAAGAAATTAGATAGCTCTTTTTCAAGTCTAGTTAGATCAATTGTTGGTGCTGAGCCACGTTTCAATTCTGGCACCTGACAATAAATACAGCGCCAATTGCAGGCACTATTAGGGTTAAGATTAATTCCAACTGATACACCTCCGGCACGACGTGAAACAACTGGATAAACATAGGTTAGCCCAACAATATCACGACTGTGGTCAGTAATATCCAGTAACTTAGGAGAGCCCTGAGATGTTGCAATCTTACCTATATTAATCTCCAGTAAATTATACTTCGATACTTCACCGTACTCCTTCCCACACTACTCAATGTCATCACCTGCATGGCCAACCCGATATGCTACAGAAATAACTCTGCCTGACAACATTATCACTGATAAAAATGGCTAATCAAGGTACGAATAAATTATTCGGAAATAAAGGGTATTGAAAAAGATGCCCAATCAATCTGGACTGAAAATTAGATTCCCTTAGTACCGTGAAGATGGGGCAAAACTTTCAAACCTTGTATACTGACCTAAGAAAGTAAGATCAACTTTACCTATAGGACCATTACGCTGCTTTCCAATGATAATTTCAGCGATTCCCTTATCTTCAGTTTCAGGGTTATATACTTCATCACGGTAAATAAATAGAATTAAATCAGCATCCTGCTCAATGGCACCTGATTCACGCAGGTCTGACATTACCGGGCGTTTATTGGGCCGTTGTTCTAAACTACGATTCAACTGTGATAATGCTACTACTGGGACTTGTAGTTCTTTAGCCAATGCCTTTAAAGAACGTGAAATCTCTGAAATTTCAGTTGCTCGATTCTCACCATGGGCGGGGGAAGACATTAATTGTAAATAGTCGACAATAATTAATCCAAGGTCATTATGTTGACGATGTAGTCTACGTGCCCGCGCTCTTAGCTCTAAGGCATTTAACGCCGCACTCTCATCAATATATAATGGCGCATCATTCAATTTACCAAGTGCATTTGTAAGTTTAGACCAATCCTCATCCAACAAGCGTCCGGTACGGACCTTATGTTGATCCAACTGGCCAACCGAGCCCAACATCCTCATTGCTAACTGTGATCCGCCCATTTCCATACTAAACACTGCCACTGGTTTTTTTAGCTCGAGGGCTACATGCTCAGCAATATTCAATGAAAAGGCTGTTTTTCCCATGGATGGCCTGCCGGCTACAATAATTAAGTCTCCTGGCTGAAAACCGGATGTCTTCTGATCAAGATCATTAAACCCGGTAGCAATACCCGTTACATCACTTGGATTTTCTTGACCATAAAGTACTTCTATACGCTCAACCACTTCTTTAAGCAATGGCTGAATGTCACTAAAACCCTGCTTCCCACGTGCGCCTGCTTCTGCAATTTCAAACACCTTTGATTCAGCTTCATCTAATAAATTAGCAGCAGAACGCCCGGCAGGGTTATAAGATGAATCAGATATATCCACACCAACCTGTGCAAGTTTACGCATCACTGACCGTTCACGTACTATCTCTGCATAGCGCCGGATATTTGCTGCTGATGGCGTATTCTGTGCCATCGTGCCAACGTAGGTAAGTCCCCCTACATTTTTCAAATCAGCAGAAGTTTCAAGTGATTCAGCAACAGTCACCACATCAGCCGGTTTGTTATTTTCAACTAGCTTACTGATATGTCGATAAATTAAGCGATGATCCAACCGATAAAAGTCTTCCTCATTAATAACATCGGCTACTCTATCCCAGGCCTCATTATCTAACAGCAGTCCACCTAATACCGACTGCTCAGCTTCAATTGAATGTGGTGGCGTCTTAAAAGAATCAGCTGACTGATCACCGGCTACAGTTGGTAGAGTTTGGACCATAAAATTAGGATAGACTAATATGTCAAATGAAAAGTAATTCTACCACTTGCTTCTATAAGGAGAAATAAAAAGGGCTGTCCCCAGCCCTTTTTATTAATTTAATTGTGTTCCTAGCTTAGGTAGTCGCTTCACCCAAAACTGATACAGTAATATTCACCGATACGTCACTATGTAAGACAATAGTTAACGGGTGGTCACCCACTTGCTTCAGAGGCCCATCAGGCATACGAATCATAGTTTTATCTACCTCAAAGCCCTGAGCTTTCAGCGCATCAACGATATCAGCACTTGTAACCGACCCAAATAGCTTGCCATCAACTGCTGTTTTTTGGGAAATTTGAACCATCAAACTATCAAATTTAGCTGCATAAGCTTGAGAATCAGCTAATAACTCTGCCTGTTCCTTCTCGAGTTCAGCGCGCTTAGTTTCAAACTCTGCAATACTAATATCTGTTGCTCTCTTTGCTTTTCCCTGAGGAATTAGAAAATTACGAGCATAGCCATTTTTTACGTTTACCACATCACCAAGTTGCCCAAGGCTAGCCACTTTTTCCATCAATATAATTTGCATACTGTTACCCCTCAGTGTAAATCGGTATATGGCAGCAGAGCAAGATACCGTGCCCGTTCAACAGCCCCGCCTAATTGACGTTGATAATGTGCTTTTGTGCCGGTAATACGTGCAGGAATTATCTTATAATTTTCATTGATAAAATCTTTCAGTATCTCGATATCTTTGTAATCTACCTCTTTAATTCCTTCTGCAGAAAAACGGCAAAATTTTCTACGCTTGAACAGTGGGCGATTTGCGCTCTTATCCTTATCTTTGTCTCTTCCTTTACGCTTAGTTATAAAGCGACCCATAATTTTTTCCTATTTTATAATTATATAAATATACATTACCAAACATATAGCATGAGTTACTGATAAATTATCTCTCTTTAACAGCAGTCATTCAATAAACTATTTGGCCTACCTTCCAACATTAATTTCTACAGCCTCTTCCGTTCGTGAGACAGGCCGAGCTTTATCATCCCTCATCATTGGTGAAGGTGTGACTACCGGACCATCCGTCCTAATAGTAAGATAACGAAGAATTGCATCGTTGAATTTGAAAGCGTGATCCAGCTCATCTAACGTTTCCTGATCACATTCAATATTCATTAATACGTAATGTGCTTTATGAAGCTTCTGAATCAGATATGCAAGTTGGCGACGCCCCCAGTCTTCCTGGCGATGAACTTTCCCGTTCTTAGCAGTTACCATTGCATGGTAACGTTCAATCATCGCAGGAACTTGTTCACTCTGATCAGGGTGCACAATAAAAACAATCTCATAATGGCGCATGTATACTCCTTTCGGGTAAAATCTCCCGCTTCATGAATACGGTGAGATAAGGATTAAGATGGATGGCATTTTAACTAAAAAATGAAACAATATCAATCAGAAGCGGCACTAACTAGTAAAGTTACAACCTAATCACTAAACCAGAATCTGAATCAATATTGATGCCAAATTTTTTTACAACTATAATTTTTCCAAGACCCTATCTCTCCCTACTCATCCTTTGCCGATAAGTCTCGAATAAACATATACCTGCGCTAACTGAAACATTAAGGCTCTCAACGTTACCCAGCATAGGAATTGAAATCAACTGATCACATGTTTCACGAGTAAGCCTCCGCATTCCGCCACCCTCTGCACCTAACACCCATGCCACAGGACCATTGATTTTAGCAAGCTGAAGATTGCTGTTTGCATTAGCATTAACATCAGTCCCAAGTATCCACACGCCATATTCCTTCAATTTACGTAGTGTACGGGTAAGATTAGTAACGGAAATATATGGAATGGAATCAGCGGCACCACTTGCTACTTTATACACTGAAGCTGTAAGCCCGACAGAACGATTCTTTGGTGCAACTACCGCATGAACACCGAAAGCATCAGCCACACGCAAACATGCGCCCAAATTATGCGGGTCCTGGACACCATCCAGAATTAGGAGTAATGCTGGCTCAGTCAGGGTTTCCAGTACATCCTCAATATCAATATGATTACAAGTAGTATCAATATTTGCTGCAACACCTTGATGACTGTTGCCGCCTGACATAGCACTAAGCCTTGCTCCATCACATAATATTAAGTGTATTTTCTGGGCTTCCGTAAGCTTTATTAAATCACGGGCACGTTGGTCTCGACGACTCGAATCTAAAAAAATCTCTTTGACGCTGCTTGGATTTTGCCGTAAACTACTGGTGATTGCATGAAAACCAAATATAAGACGAATGTTTGACATTAAATTGAGTAATACGATTCCTAGAGGCAATTAAATAAAATGTAATCTGTTATCTAATTTAACTGAAAATTAGTCAAATTAATTTATAAAAATATATCAAAACCCTATTCATTTTTGCCAGCCGGAATAAAATCAATCTTACTACTTTCTAGATCAACTCGTACAATTTTAACCCTCATCCGGTCACCGAGGCGGTATCGTTCACCACCACGCTCTCCTATAAGCATATGCTTCACAGAATCAAAATGAAAATAGTCTTTGGCTAAATCAGAGATATGTACTAAACCCTCAACATAAACACCATCTAATGCAACAAATAAACCAAAGCCAGTAACGCCACTAATAACTCCTCCAAAACATTCTCCAATTCTGTCTTGCATATAGAAACATTTAAGCCAGGACTCCACATCTCGACCAGCTTCATCAGCACGACGCTCTGTCTGTGAACAATGCTTACCCAGTTCATGCCAGTTACCTGGAGAGTATGTTGTCCCATTAAGTGCTGCCTTGATTGCCCGATGTACGAGAAGATCTGGGTAACGACGTATAGGTGAAGTAAAGTGGGTATAAGACTCATATGCCAATCCGAAATGCCCAGTATTGTCTGGACTATAAACCGCCTGGCGTAGTGATCGCAGCATTACAGTCTGGAGTAATTGCGCATCGGGCCTGTCTTTAATTTTTTCTAATGCCTTAACATAATCCTTTGCATGGGGGTCAGATTTTCCACCTAGCTGCAAGCCAAATTCTTTTAGGAAATTACGCAGAGCATCAAGCTTCTCTAATGTGGGGCCCTCATGAATACGATAAACTGTAGGCTGTTTATTCTCCTGTAAAAAACCAGAAGCACATACATTGGCCGCCAACATACATTCTTCAATTAATCGATGGGCATCATTTCTTTGTACTGGCAATATCTGCTCAATCTTATCCAATTCATTGAAAATCATTTGTGTTTCTATAGTTTCAAAATCAATTGCGCCCCGCCTCTTTCTTGCCCTAAGTAATACCTTATATAATTTGTAAAGTAATTGGATATGCCCCACTATATTTGTGTGCTGTTTAGCAACCTCACCCTTCGGGTTACTAATTATTTCTGCTACCTGATTATAGGTAAAACGAACATGAGACCGCATTACTGCAGGATAAAAACGGTAACTATTAAAGTATCCATCAATGTCGATAGACATCTCACATACCATGCACAAACGCTCGACTTGTGGATTAAGTGAGCATAGTCCGTTTGATAGTGCTTCCGGTAGCATTGGAATTACTCGTCTAGGAAAATATACAGAGTTCCCACGATTAAGTGCCTCTTGATCAAGCACATCGCTTGGTCTTACATAATGACTAACGTCAGCAATTGCAACATATAACTTGTAGCCCTTCCCTTCACGTTCACAATATACTGCATCATCAAAATCTCTTGCCGCCTCACCATCTATAGTTACCAGTGGAAGATGACAAATATCTTCTCGCCCTGATAGATCTTTTTTAAGTACCCTCTTAGGAAGCTTAGCAGAGAATTTCTCTACTTTACGTGTAAATTTATATGGCAAATCATGCTTCCTAAGGGCAATTTCAATCTCCATGCCAGGTGCAGTATAGTCCCCTAGAATTTCAACAATACGTCCAATAGGCTGAGCATTTTTATGAGGCTGTTGAATAATCTCTACCGTTACAACTTGTCCCGCTCTAGCGTTCAAGGACTCTTCTTTTGGTATCAGAACATCCTGACTAATTTTTTTATTCTCAGCTGTTACAGAAAGAATGCCATATTCAATATGCAACCGTCCCACCAATTGCTTTACAACTCGCTCCAATACCTCAACAATGGTTCCTTCTCTACGCCCACGCCGATCTGTTCCAACATCACGAACCATCACGATGTCTCCATGCAAAACCTTTCGCATCTCTTTCGGACTAAGAAATAAGTCAGTAGCATCGCCATCAGAAATAAGAAACCCGAACCCATCTGCATGCCCCTGTACCTTACCTTTGACAAGATCTAATTTTTCTACCACATAAATGTAACCTTTTCGGTTACACATAATTTGTCCTTCACGCATCATTGCAGATAGTCGTCTGCTAAAAGTTTCTTTCTCCTCTTGTTCAATATCTAGCAAACCATGTAGGGCTAGCTCGGTCACCGGAATACCCTGCTCATTTAATATTTTTAGAATAAATTCTCTACTTGGTAACGGATATTCGTACAGCTCCTTTTCCCGTTTTATATAGGGATCAAGCTTACGAAGCTTACTTCCTTTATTGTTTGACAAGGCAATGATTTCCTATAAAATTGCGGCTCTACTTATCATCACGATTTTGAATACTAAACATTGCCCAGGTGGCGGAATTGGTAGACGCACTAGGTTCAGGTCCTAGCGGTGGCAACACTGTGGAGGTTCGAGTCCTCTCCTGGGCACCAAACCATTGCATTATGCCATTTTCAAAAGAAAGTAAGAAGCTATTGAATAGGTCCGTTCTGAAGCAATAGAAATTGGGGGTAATGGTAGCAGCATTCCTGCTATTACATTTAAAGCCTTTCAAAAAGCTTTAAATCACCTAATAGAATCCTCTGTAAATAATGCTACGAAAGATAAGCAGAGAATAGCATTAGTAACCGATAAAATTTCCTTTCATCGTGCCCGCTACACAATACCCAAGTCCCGTTGGAAACGACTGCCTATTACTGGAAAGAATTTATTGCTCTTCGTTACCACCACTATAAAAGACTTAACCCATAGAGTAGGTTAGCGTTAGACTGATAATCTGATATCACTATTAGATAGTGTAATGACCCTGTCTGAGGCATTAGCTAAAGCAGGTTGATGGGATACAGCAATAATAGTGTGGGTTTTAGATAAAGTTTGTAGCGTTCTGCAAATGGTTTGCTCACTCTGTGTGTCAAGGGCACTGGTTGGCTCGTCAAGCAATAAAAGCTTTGGTTGATGAGCAAGCGCTCTTGCAATCGCTACACGCTGACGTTGCCCCCCTGATAAAAGTCCCCCTCGTTCTCCGACAATAGTATGCATACCTTCTGGTAGATTATTGACAAATTTTAAGGCTCCCGCCTGATGCAAAGCTCTCTCAGCATCAGCTTCAGTTAAATCCGGCACACCCACAAGGATGTTATTTAAAATAGTATCATGTAATAAAATTGTCTCTTGAGACACGTATCCTATTAATCTTCTCCACTCCCAAGCATTGATCTCTCTTAAAGGTATTCCATCAATAAACACATCTCCAGATTTAGGTTCTGCCAACCCACAAATGAGATCAATAAACGTACTTTTCCCTGCCCCAGACTCCCCTATAATTGTTGTGAGAGAATTTATTTTAATTTCTACACTCAAGTCTTGGAAAACATTTTTTGTACCGTAATTAAATTTAACATGTTGCACACTGATTCCCTGTTTAAGGGTTGGATGCAATGTGCCTGTTTTTATCTCAGCAGCAGAACGAGCAAACTCGGCCGCCCCCCTTATTGCCCAATAAGCACTTTCATCTGCCACAAGAAGTTGGTAGCGTCGTTGCATTTTACTCAATTGAGAAAGTATCCGAACAAACAATATGACCATCGCTGTTACTGCCGGAAGAGGAAGCTCCCATATTACTAAAACTGCATACAGACCTCCTGTCGTAAACACGGCTAATAAAGGTTCTTGTGCGCACTTTAACCCTTCTTTACTTATTACTTCCCGACGAGCAACTTTTTCTAGTTGTTTAGTTTGAGAACGCAAGACAAAATCTGCATCTTTATCTCGTGCCATAGCTTTTAATGCTTTTACTGAACCAAGCACATCAGCCAAGTAAGTCAATAAGCTCTTTAATAAAATCGTTTGTTTAGATCCTGCTTTACGTGTAACACGAATTATCTGGTACATTGCGGATAGAAAGATTATGCCTGCTAGCAGCGAGATTGATGCAACCTCCCATGAAACAAACATAGCAATAATAATATAAATAGATACTTGTATTGCCAACGAAAGTACCGCTGCAGCTTGTTCAAAACCATTCGCCGCGCGTTTAGCCTCTGTAGCAATTGAATTAGCTATTGATCCTACAGGCTGGCGTAGGTAGTACTGCCAACTACTGGCAAGCATTGCCTCTAAATACTCTAAGCGTAATGCCGTTGCTATATAAGCAACTGTGTACCCGATTTGCCTGTTTGCTACTAATAGCAACAAATTCTTACAAACGATGCCAAAAAGAATAATAGCCAGCATTGTGCCTATTGTGGGGGTAAGCCCCGCCTCATCAAGGATTTCTACAACAAATTTACCAACAGGTGAATTAACATTTTCACCGACAGCAGTTGATAACAAAGGAAGAATGGCGGTAAGACTAAGCGCCTCCGCAACACCAGCAGCCAAAAATGCAATCAATACATAAAAGCTGCGTTTGGGAAAGACCTTGAAATAAGTTATTAAAGTACGCATAGATTGTACAAAATCGTTTGGTCTATTTAGCTAGTTGGGGGCTTGCTCTAGATTCAGCTAGAAGAACTGCCTATCAAAACAAAATTTATTTAAAATTTAAAATTATTTCTCTTATAAAGTCGAATAGCCTAAAAATAGAATTAAGGGCTACCGCAGAAACAATATCTATAGCACGCTCTAAATTTTCTTATGCAATTTATTCAGTTAATCTATTATCTCACTAATCTCAGCTTCACAAATACGAAATGTCACTATAACTGTCTTATAGTTAAAATTATTCATCTACAACTATTAATCACGATCCTTCTAGTTACATTTCCAATCTTTACCTATATCAAGAATTTATCTATCAGAGGCTATAGTTGCTTGGTTTAACTCTACTAGAACAACTGTCTTGTGCCACTTTTTCTTGACAGTAACATAATTTTTCCATAATATTTTTGGCAAATATATCAATAATGATGAGACTTGTCACATTATTGCATGCTCTACAACAATAGCCTGCCAATAGTCGCTACACTATGCTTTACTATGTTTCTCTTGTTGACTGACAAATCTATTTATTATGCAACAAGTGGCTCTTTTATTTCTGCTGCTGCTATTCTCAGGAATACCTATTTCATAGAATAAGGAAAAATAATTATAAAAAAATTAATCGCTTCTTTATCGTGCTTGGTTCTCTTGTCTTGTGGATTTCATCTTCGAGGCCTGTCATCGATACCATTTGAATCAGTTTATATTCAGGCCAGTGACCCGTTAGTTGTTCTCGATATAAAACGAAGAATTCAGGCATCAAGCAAGACAATTGTCTTAGATAGCCCGAATGATTCTCAGGCAATATTGCACATCCTAAATGCGAGAAAGAGGAAAGTCATTCTCTCAGTTTCCGGTTCCGGAAGAGTTCGAGAGTTTCAATTACGCTATTCTATTTCATTTAAAGTCACTGATAAAAATGGACGGGAGGTTGTCCCTATCGGCAATATTGAAGTCAAACGAGTGTTACCATTTTCAGATTCGGCATTCTTAGCTTCGCAAAAGGAAGAAGAAATGCTGGTTAAAGAAATGAAGAAGAATGCAATTCTCAAAATGATGGATAGACTAGGAAAATAAACTCATTAAATTAGGTAAAATTAGTTATTTGATACAAAATCTTCTGGTCTCGCAGAAACATTTTTCCGTCGTTAGCGCCCACAAACGACCATACCAATGACAATACAAAATAAACTATTCAACGGCCTACTTTCGCGCCTAGGCCCCGGCTTACTCTATGCTGGCGCTGCCGTTGGTGTGTCCCATCTGGTGCAATCCACCCGTGCTGGCGGGATGTTTGGATTTGAGTTAATACTTGCGATTATCATTATTCACCTGATCAAATACCCATTTTTTGAATTCGGCCCGCGTTACACGGCAGCAACGGGCAGAAACCTATTACACGGCTACAAAAAACTTGGCAAATGGGCGGTCTGGGTCTATTTAACCATGACCCTATCCACCATGTTCATAATTCAGGCAGCCGTTACCGTTGTAACGGCTGGGTTGATCACCTATATTTTTGGGCTTGAGGGACTCGGTGACCATGATCCACAAATGGTTGCCGCCATTATCAGTGGTCTATTGCTACTATTCTGCTTTACTTTATTAACCAGCGGTCATTACGCGTTACTAGATAAATTCGTCAAGGTTATTATTCTCGTGTTGGCTGTTACGTCTGTTGCTGCAGTCATCTCGTTATTATTTGACAACCCAGGCCATTATGAGTCCGCCACGACTTTCTTTAGCTTCTCCGATACGGCTCATTTGCTCTTTCTCGTGGCATTTCTAGGTTGGATGCCTGCACAAATGGACATTTCCGTGTGGCATTCTATTTGGTCAGAAAGCAAGAATGAAAACGACGGCAAAGTTGCCAGTATGAAAGCCGCCATCTTTGATTTTAGAGTGGGTTTTATAGGAACCGCATTGTTAGCCATATGCTTCTTACTACTAGGCGCTTTGGTCATGTACGGCAGTGGCGAGACATTTGAAACCGGTGGTGCGGCCTTTGCAGGTCAGCTACTGGGCATGTACGAGCAAATCCTTGGTGAATGGGCTTATCCGATTGTCGCCGTTGCGGCATTGACCACCATGTTTAGTACCACCTTGACCTTATTAGATGCCTTCCCTCGCACCATTGGCACATCACTGGAACTACTGTTTCCTGAGCAAATTAAACATCGCAATAAGCGTAAGACTTATCTAGTCTGGCTGTTAATTACCATCGCAGGCACATTAACAATACTGTTCTTTTTTCTCACCTCAATGGCTGGCATGATAACGGTTGCCACGATTATCGCCTTTGTCGCCGCCCCTATTTTAGCCTCGTTGAATACACTGGCAATGTTTGATAAAGACATTCCTGAGCAACACCGTCCTGGAAAATTCATGTTGGCATGGTGCCTGTTGGGCTTAACTGCGTTGATCGGCTGTTCGATTAGTTATCTATTCTTACTCTAATATTAGGTAATCCAGGTACCAGCACCCCATACTCATTCGCCACACACTGTCAGTGATGCAAGGCTGTGGAAGCTCTAGCAAAATCGAATGACAAATTAACCGAAAAATTAACTAACTTTATAAAAAACTAACAAAGGCATTGGAAAACCAGAGTACCTAGAATACAAACTGACTAAAATAAATATTGTAGCTATTATCTTGTTCGTATTAATTTCTTAGATGATCTACTATGCCACTCCCGCATCATATGCCTGCTGGTCAGCATGATAACTAGAACGCACCATTGGCCCACATGCAGCATTACGAAAACCCATCTCATTTGCAGCATGCTCCAGCTCTTTGAAACTATTAGGAGACACATAACGCATTACAGGTAAATGGCCTGTACTAGGCTGTAGATACTGGCCTACAGTTAATAACTCTACGCCATTCTTACGCAAGTCAATCAGCACCTCATAGATTTCATCATCTGTCTCACCTAAACCTAACATTAGTCCAGATTTAGTATGAACTTGAGGACATCCTTCCTTAAAATTCTTTAGCAGTTTCAGCGAGTGGGCATAATCTGCTCCCGGCCGACATTGCTTATATAAACGCGGGACGGTCTCAAGATTATGGTTTAATACATCAGGTGGGCATGCTGATAATTTCTCTAAGGCAACTTCCAACCTTCCTCTAAAATCTGGCACTAATATCTCAATCTTTGTACTGGGAGAATGTAACCTTATCTCTCTTATACAATCAACAAAATGTTGGGATCCTCCATCACGCAGATCATCTCGATCTACACTAGTAATGACTACATATTTCAGACCCATGGCTGCAATGGATTGTGCCAAATGCAAAGGTTCTTTAACATCTGGTGGTAATGGCCTACCATGAGCAACGTCGCAAAATGGACAACGACGGGTACAAAGATCACCCAGAATCATGAATGTAGCAGTTCCTTTACCAAAGCATTCTCCGATATTAGGGCATGAGGCTTCCTCACAGACCGTATGTAATTTCTGTTCCCGTAGGATACGTTTTACATCGTAAAATTCCTTGCTACTGGAGGAACGCACTCTTATCCAAGGTGGTTTACGAAGTGCTGCCTTATTAGAATCAGGTATTATTTTGATAGGATTACGTGCTGTCTTATCGGCACCTTTCTGCCGGATTTGGTCTGTCATATGGCCATACCACCTTTTACTTTAAAAATTCTTGCTTTCAGTTTTCCTGAAAGTTTTTTTGTTAAAATTTCCAACCCGTCACTTATTCCAAGATCGCTAGTTTGTGTAATTTCCAATCCAGAATAACCACATGGATTAATTGCAGAAAATGGGGTTAGATCCATATCAACATTAAGTGCTATACCATGGTAACAGCAACCATTTTTAATTTTTAAACCTAATGCTGCAATTTTTGCATTTTCTACATAGACCCCGGGCGCATCTTCTCGGAATTTAGTATCAACAGAGTATTCTTCTAATAAATCTATCACTGCACCTTCCATTTGTCTGACTAATTCTCTTACACCTAATTTAAGCCGGCGCACATCAAGCAACAGGTATGCAACAATTTGACCTGGGCCATGATAAGTTATTTGTCCGCCTCGATCTGTTCTTACAACAGAGATCCCATCATTCCTAAGCAAATGTTCCATTTTCCCGGCTACCCCAAGAGTGTAAACTGGCGGATGCTGTAACAACCAAATCTCATCAAATGTATTTTTTGTACGCGCTAATGTAAAGTCCTTCATTTTCTGCCAAGTAGAAATATAATCTACTATTCCAAAATGTTTTATATTGACTCTTAAATTCTCTGTTCCCAAACTGGGATATAAAGTATCCATACTTAATCGAAATAGCTCAAATAATTATATCTAAATCTATGTTTCAAAGTGCCATTAGTACCATTGGATGATCACACAATTCCTGATATAGCGCATCTAATTGATGTTGAGATACCACGTGAACAGTACAGGTAAGGCTTAAATATTTATTTTTTTTACTCACCCTTGTTTCGACACTTGTATCATCAAAACTAGAAATATGGCGATTAACTATCATCAATATTGATTTTGTAAATTCCGCTTTATTCTTCCCCATAATCTTAATAGGAAACTCACAGGGGTAATCAATAAGTGTAGGCGGAGATGTCATGTTAATTATTTCTCATACCGACTCTCTTCGCATTATAGAGATCTTAAAATTCTGGTAGTGCTGGTACAACTGTGCAAAGACCTCACCCGGCTTTCCGCTACCAACTTTCTTGCCATCAAGAAGTGTAATAGACATAATTTCTTTAGTTGATGATGCCAATAAAATTTCATCTGAGGAGCGCAAATCATTTTCAGAGATTTCTCTAATTTTATATGGCATCTGATATTTAACCGCAAGCTCTAAAACGACATCATATGTAATTCCAGGTAGCATAAAGTTACTCTTAGGCGGAACTAAAAGTATTTTATTCTTTACAATAAAGATACTACTTGCTGAGCCTTCGGACAGAAAGCCATCCCTTAAAAGTAAGGTCTCTGTTGCATCAGAATCTGATGCCATCTGACGTAGCAACACATTTGGCAGCAAGGAGATTGCTTTAATGTCACATCTCGACCAACGATTATCATTAGCGGTGATTGCAGAAACACCAGTAACAATTAACTCTTTTGGCGCCGCTATTAAAGGAGAACTCATAATAAATATAGTGGGTGCCACCTCCTTTGGAAAGGCATGATTCCGTGGGGCTACACCACGGGTTATGTGCAAATAAATAGATTGATCTTCACCTTCGTTATTTACAATAATTTGTGTTATTAATTTTTCCCACTCAATATCAGTATGAGGGTTTTTTAATTGAATTCCATCAAGGCTTTTTTGTAATCGACGTAAGTGTTCAGCCAAACGGAAAGGTATATGCGAGTAAACGGGAATAACCTCATATACCCCATCGCCAAAAATAAACCCTCTGTCAAGGACAGAAATACGAGCATCTTCGATAGGAATGAATGAACCATTTAAATAGATCATATATGATTATGAATAAGATTAATAACCATAAGAAATTAATTGGCCAATAGCAGAATTTCATCCCACATGCGGCTGAAGAAACTCGACTTTTCAACAGACTCTAAAGCTATTAACGGATATTTTCCCATTTTTTTTCCATCAAATATAAATTTAACTTCTCCAACCTTCTGCCCTACATTTATTGGTGCGATCAATGGCTGTTTATACTCCATACTAGCTTTTAATTTAGAGGCCTGTCCCTTAGGTAATGAAAAATAAAGATCATGATTAAATCCTGTTCTAAGTATTTTTCGTTGACCCTTCCATAATTTAATAGTAGTCACTTTTTGTTTTTTTCGAAATACACGAACAGTGTCATAAGATAAAAAACCATAGTTCAATAGACGTTGACTCTCTTTAGTACGTACACTATTAGATTTAGCACCAAGTACAATTGAGATTAACCTGCGATTATTTCTCTTTGCTGAGGCAACAAGACAATACCCTGCGGCCTTAGTATACCCAGTCTTAAGCCCATCTACATTTGGGTCTAACCATAGAAGTCTATTACGATTAGGTTGTGAAATTTTATTGTATGTATATTCTCGCAGAGAATATAGTGGGTAATACTCTGGGAAACGCCGTATTATGTCAGACACGAGTATGGTCAAATCATAGGCAGTAGTATAATGATCTGGATTTGGAAGGCCGCTAGTATTGGTAAAATGTGTGCCCTTCATTCCAAGTCTTTCCGCCTCTTTGTTCATCAAGTTTACAAAGTTCTCCTCTGAACCGGCAATAGCTTCTGCCAAAGCTATACTAGCGTCATTTCCTGACTGTACAATTAATCCGTTAATTAATTCTTCTACTGTTACTGGCCTACCTGGTTCTATAAACATTCGCGAACCCTCTGCACGCCAAGCCTTTTCCGATACAGGCACAATTTGTTTTAAGGAAATTCGTTTTTGCCTAAGAGCTGAAAAAGCAATCTGTGCCGTCATCATTTTAGTAAGTGATGCAGGCTCAACACGTTTAGAAGAATTCTGGCTGACCAAAGTCTGCCCACTTTGGAAATCAGTAAGAATATAAGTATCTGTAGCAATCGATAATTCAGATAAAGACTTTGTTTTTATCTGCAATTGATTCTTAGATTGTTGAGAAAATATTGGGAATGAAGTAAAAAAAAGTGCAAATAAGATTATATATTTCATTGTAATTGAATAGAATTATTTTTTATAAAACTAATGAGAATTTATATACAAAGCAACTCTTTGAAGAAAAATTTTCTGAGAAATGCCACGGAGCTCTTTCTTACTATTTTTACATTTACTTTGACCCAATATTGAAATAAAACAGTAAAGAATGACAATGTATCTTGTCTATTGCTATTTACCTAGGCACAAATTGTACCCATCTTTCCAGCCATTCCTATATTGATTTTCTTTGGCAAATCGTTTCTCATCCTTTAATCCATACGTAGACCCCTTAGCAGTTTCGCATCCATCGATATAACCATCCTTAAAAGCAGGTCGGTACCCAGCAAGATTATACGTAGGACGGGTACTTGATGCCAACGGATCTGGAGTTTTCATTTCTTTATTAGCGTTTGGTGATGCACAACCTGCGATCACTAAAATAGTCATTATCACGATTAAACGCCCCATCTATCATTACCTCCTATGTCCCATAAGGTTTTTCTAAGAAGAGTAGGAGTAAACTATAAATCAATAAGTAGTTCTGCCTTCACATCTTAAATAAAAAGATAGCTAAGCCTAAATATTTCAATCCTAAAAATTAAATTTTATCTTAACACTGACTTTAGTAATTTTCCCATCTCTGCTGGGTTGCGAGTTACTTTTATTCCACATCCCTCCATCGTTTCAATCTTTTCCTGAGCAGTACCCTTACCACCAGAGATAATAGCTCCAGCGTGCCCCATAGTTCTTCCTGGGGGTGCTGTTATTCCAGCAACAAACCCAACCATAGGTTTTTTTATTTTGTGTTTTTTAACAAATTCAGC
>JAAZZR010000022.1 GCA_014237605.1 Nitrosomonadaceae bacterium
TTCCATCATTATCAAAATCTACTGCGTATTTACGGTAACTACTAGGCATAAATTGCGGGATCCCAATTGCACCCCTCACCAAATAATTTATCTGGTGGGTGTTGATTTGAGATATCTACTTCTAGTACCCCCAATTCAATCTCCACATGGCTCGAATCAAGAATCTTCCCGGAAAGAAATACACCCTGTCCTACAAAATTTGCGACAAAGCGACTAGTAGGACGATGGTAAAGATTATAAGCGGAGTCCCATTGTATAATTTCACCGTTCTGCATTACCCCGATCTCATCTGCAATAGCGAAAGCTTCATTCTGATCGTGCGTTACAAGAATAGCCGTAGTTCCTTGATCTTTAAGAATTTCACGAACCTCTAAACTTAAGCGCTCTCGTAAATTCACATCAAGGTTTGAGAAGGGTTCATCCAATAATAATAAATCAGGTTTCGGAGCCAATGCACGCGCTAATGCCACCCGCTGCTGCTGCCCTCCTGAGAGTTCATGTGGGTAGTTATTTGCCACGTCTTTAAGACCCACAATCTCAAGCATTTCAGCCGCCCGTTCTGAACGTTCTGTACGTGACATGTAATGCAATCCAAAAGTTATATTTGAAATAACAGTAAGATGTGGAAACAAAGCATAATCCTGAAATACCATTCCTATATGCCGTTGCTCTGGCTGCAGTGAAAATTTTGAGCTACTAACTTTCACTCCATTCAACAATATCTCTCCCCCTACTATTGGCTCAAATCCGGCAATACATCGTAAAACAGTAGTTTTTCCACACCCACTTGGTCCTAAGAGACAACCAATTGCACCCTTGTTAAGTCCAAATGACAAATTATTAACCACAGTCTTTTTACTATAAGACTGACTTATCTTTACCACCTCAAGTAATAAAGTATCCATAAAATTATTTCTCAGCCTGACGTGTAAGCATTATTATTGGAATCAGACCCGTGAGCACCAACACTACTGCAGGTAGGGCGGCTTGCTCCCACTCTCCCTCAGAGGTCATTTCGAAAATTCGTACTGAAAGTGTGTCCCAACCAAAAGGTCTCGTCATTAAAGTAATAGGCATCTCTTTCATGACATCAACAAAAACTAAAGTGGCAGCTGTGAATATTCCACCCTTTATGATAGGCAAATGTACTTTCTGTAGCATGCCCCATCCACTTACACCAAGCCCCATCGAAGCCTCATCTATACTAAAAGTAACTCGCTGCATAGCACTATCAATAGGGTTATATCCAACCGCCATAAAACGTGTCATATAAGCAATTAACATTACTACAAACGTACCCTGAAATAAAAATCCCGTTTCTATAGAAAATAATTGCATTGCCATTTGACTAAACCAGTTATCTACCCATGCAAGCGGAATATAAATCCCTACTGCCAAAACCACACCAGGCAAAGCGTATCCTATTGTTGCAATTCGTACGGCTATACGAGAAACCATATCAGGGTGACGACGAACAGAATAAATCATTAGAGTCGAGATAACACAAATAAGTAATGCGGAAAGTCCTGACAGGGTTAACGAATGCCAGAGGAATCCTAGGTAGCGCTGATTAAACTCTTCTGCAAAAGAATGTATAGCCCAAATAAATAATTGCGTAATTGGTAACAAGAAAGCAAAAAATAAAGTGGCGGAGGCGAACCCTGCTACAGCCCAAGATTTCCATCCTGTAAGAATAATGGGGGCCATACGGGAACTTTGTTTAGTTTCTGCATAGCGTATTCGTGAACGGAATTTCTGCTCGATAACAATTAATACAAAAATGATTATAATCAGCAATGATGCCAGCTGAGAAGCTGCAGATAAAGAAAACATACTAAACCATGCTTTATAAATGGCTGTCGTAAAAGTATCATAATTAAATACTGCTACCGTTCCGAAATCGGCCAGAGTTTCCATTAGAACCAGCATTACACCACTGGCTATCCATGGACGCGCCATAGGCAATGCCACCTTAAAAAACCCTTGCGCACTATTTAACCCTAACGACTGAGCAGCTTCTAATGAACGTTTTCCTTGGGTAAGAAAAGCATTCCGAGCTAATAAATATACATAAGGATAGAAAGCAAGTGTCATTACAATAATTACACCCATTCTGCTTCTAACGTCTGGAAACCAAAATGGTTCTGTTCCAAACCAAGAACGTAATGATGTCTGTACGGGACCAGTAAAATCGAACAACCCTAAAGTAACAAATGCCAGAACATATGCGGGGAATGCAAGCGGAAGTAATAATCCCCAGGAGAAAATTTTTCGGCCAGGAAAATCGTATACTGCTGTAAACCAAGCCAAGCTCACTCCTATCACCGCTGAACTAGTAGCCACTCCTAACGCGAGCCAGAATGAATTTAACAGCAACCTTGATAGAGTAGTTTCTACTAAATGCTGCCAAATTTCGCCTTCAGGAGAAAGAAACGACAGCATAACCGTACCCACAGGAATGAGTACTAAGATTGCCACAATAACGGGAATATAACGCCAACCTAATACTGTCTGTAACGAACCAGATAGGCAATAAGAATTACCTCTTAAATTACTACCTTCGGACTTCATGAATTTTCCACAGATCACCTTTCATACTTTACCTATAACCTACTCGGTCCATCAGTTTTACTGCTTCAGTTTGTAGCTCGCCTGCTTTGACTACGTTCATTTTATTCTGCTTAAAGCCACCCCACTCTGCCACCCTGGAATCGGGGCTTACTTTTGGATTAACAGGGTATTCCATATTTATATCAGTAAATAATCTCTGAGCCTTCTTTGATGACAGAAATTCTAGCAGCATGATCGCTGATTGTTTATTCTTTGTATTTTTGATAATGCCTGCACCAGAAATATTGACATGAACACCACTTCCATCCTGATTAGGCCAAAATATAGCTAATGGTAAATTAGGAATTTTTTCGATTAGACGGCCATAATAATAACTATTAACAATGGTCACGTCACATTTCCCTGCAGCAACGAACTCCATTGCTTTAGTATCATTAGACAAGGGGTCTGTAGCCAAATTAGCAACCCAGCCACTAACAATTTGTTCGGTTTTTTCTTTGCCATGCTCAGCAATCATCATTGCCACCAGTGACTGGTTATATACTTTCTTAGAAGTGCGTAGGCATATCCGACCCTGCCATTTTGAATTTGCTAGATCCTCATAAGTAGATAACTCTGCAGGATTCACTTTGTCAGTGTTATATACAATAGTTCGAGCACGTACAGACAACCCAAACCATTTTTTCTGTGGGTCTCGTAAATATGAAGGTATATTTACTTCCAATTTTCCAGATTCCACAGGCGCAAGCAATCCTACTTGTACAGCTTCCCATAAATTTCCTGCGTCTGTAGTAATTAGCATATCAGCAGGTGTATATTTACCCTCAGCCCTAAGCTTTGCAAGTAAGACACCCGCTTTATCAGTTACAAATTTCACTGAAATACCAGTCTCTTTTGTAAAAGAATCGAACATCGGTTTGATAAGTTTTTCAATCCTTGCTGAATATACTACTACCTGTTCTGCATAAGAAAAATTAGCGCCAAACGAAGCAAAACAGATAAATATTACCCCCAAAAATCGGCAAAAATATATTCTTAGCATTTAATTCTATAACTCCCAGATATAAAGAATAGTAAAGATCATTTCATATTATAAATGATAATTGTTATCAGTATAGAGGCTCAAACGAAGATTACTGGAGGTTATCGACATCGAACGAATCAGTACTGATATTTCTAGGCAATTGAAAGAGTAGATTGGTACAGATAATACGGAAAGAAATGGATCTAATCAGCAATCCTCTCCAAATTCCCCGTATAACGAAAGAATCTCCATTGAGCAGAGTATAGTATTAATAAAAATCGAAAAAATTACTAAATTTAATTAGCGATTATTACAAATAAAAAATAGGAAAATTTAAAGAATAGCTACAGATTCTTCTTTAAATTTAAGTTTTACTTTTCCTTCAACATCTACATCTACAGTGACTTTACCCCCATTAGCTAAGCGCCCAAATAATAATTCATCTGCTAAAACACTACGAATAGTATCCTGAATAAGACGTGCCATAGGTCGCGCACCCATAAGGGAATCAAAGCCATTTTTTGCAAGAAACTCCTTCAAAGCATCAGTAAATATAGCTTCTACTTTTTTCTCATGCAATTGAGCCTCTAATTGCATGAGAAATTTATCTGCCACTCTCAAAATTACATCTTTATCTAAGGCCGAAAATGAGATAATGGCATCTAGTCGATTCCGAAATTCTGGTGTAAATATACGTTTGATATCAGCCATCTCATCTCCTGCCTGGCTTGATTCGGTAAATCCCATCGAGGTCTTTGCAAGTGACTCAGCCCCAGCATTGGTAGTCATTATAATAACTACGTTCCGAAAATCTGCTTTACGGCCATTATTGTCTGTCAAAGTACCATGGTCCATAACCTGTAATAAAATGTTGAAGATATCTGGGTGAGCCTTTTCAATTTCATCTAACAACAGCACCGAATAAGGCTGCTTAATGATCGCCTCAGTTAATAGCCCCCCCTGATCGAAACCAACATACCCAGGTGGGGCGCCTATCAATCGAGATACTGCATGATGCTCCATGTATTCAGACATATCAAAACGATGCAATTTAATGCCCATTGCATATGCTAATTGACGTACCACCTCAGTTTTCCCTACACCTGTAGGGCCGGAAAAAAGAAATGATCCTACTGGTTTTTGCGGATCGCCTAAGCCACTTCTAGACATTTTGATTGCTGCTGCTAGCGCATTGATAGCTTTATTTTGCCCAAATACCATAGTCTTTAAATCACGGCTCAGCGTTTTTAAAATATTACGATCGTCATTGGAAACACTCCGTGACGGAATACGCGCAGCTTTTGCTATAACGTTTTCTATCTCGTGTTTACTAATAATTTTACGCTGTTTTGATTTGGGCAAGATCTTTTGCGCTGCACCCGCTTCGTCAATAATATCTATTGCCTTATCTGGCAAATTTCTGTCATTGATAAAACGTGCAGATAATTCTGCTGCTGAAGTAAGAGCAACAGCTGTATATTTAACACCATGATGTGCTTCGTAGCGAGATTTCAAACCACGTAGAATGGCAACCGTCTCCTCCATACTCGTTTCCGGAATATCAATCTTCTGGAAACGCCGAGATAGAGCATGATCTTTCTCAAAGATTCCTCGGTATTCACTGAATGTAGTAGCACCAATACATCTGAATTGACCAGTATTGAGTACTGGTTTAAGTAGGTTAGCAGCATCGAGCGTACCCCCTGATGCCGCACCCGCCCCAATCATGGTATGTATTTCATCAATGAATAAAATAGCATTAGGATCATCAAGCAATTGTTTTAATATCGCCTTAAGACGTTGTTCAAAATCGCCGCGATATTTTGTCCCAGCTAGCAATGCGCCAATATCTAAAGCATAAATTTGATGGTTAGCAAGCACCTCTGGCACGTCTTTCTTAATAATTTTCCAAGCCAACCCCTCAGCAATAGCTGTTTTTCCAACTCCCGCCTCACCAACTAAAAGCGGGTTATTTTTTCGACGCCTACACAACGTTTGTATTACACGATCTAGTTCCTTCTTACGCCCAATTAGAGGATCTATTTTTCCTGCTAACGCCTGCATATTAAGGTTTACAGTGTAACTTTCAAGCGCGCCACCTGCGCTCTCCTCTTGATCCGTATCACCATCATTTTCAGTCTTGGCATTATCTCCTTGCGGGACTTTATTTATCCCATGGGAAATATAATTAACCACGTCTAACCTTGTCACACCCTGCTGGTGAAGAAAATATACTGCGTGAGAGTCTTTTTCACCAAATATTGCCACCAATACATTCGCACCGGTAACTTCTTTTTTGCCAGAGGATTGAACATGAAGAATCGCGCGTTGAATTACACGCTGAAATCCAAGTGTCGGCTGCGTGTCGACTTCTTCGCTACCACCCACAGCAGGAGTATACTCAGTAATATGCTCTACAAGAGATTTACGCATATCACTAATATCAATTGAACAAGCACGTAATACATCTGCCGCCGTGTGATTATCAAGCATTGCCAACAATAAATGTTCTACTGTTATAAATTCATGTCGCTTCTGCCGTGATTCCACAAACACCATATGTAAACTTACTTCAAGCTCCTGAGCAATCATTTCAAGCTTCCTCCATTACACACTTTAGCGGGTGCTGATTTTTTCTAGCAAATGCAGTTACCTGCTTAACCTTAGTTTCAGCTACATCACTAGAATATATACCGCACAAACCCATCCCATCTATATGGACTTTTAACATAATTTGAGTCGCCTTCTCCTGACCTTTAGCAAAAAAAGTTTGTAACACTAATACTACAAACTCCATTGGAGTAAAATCATCATTTAGCAAAACCACTTTAAACATTCGTGGTGGCTTAACTTTATTCTTCTCAACCTTCAGTACAGTATCTTCATGACCTCTTGCCACCATTTCCTTACCTATTTTTTAGAGAATGTGTGCCATATCATTTCTTACTAACATAGTTGTCGATTACAACAAAAAATTCAAGTCCCTTGGGTAAATTAATATACAACCAACTTAAGTCTTGAGAAAATATAATGCCCACTTGACTTTAATGCTAGTTTTGAGTAAAAAGTAATTGGGAGTTTAGATTCAAGTTTTGTTTTCTGCAGTGCCGTTTACAGCCGTTTGCAATCTTGAAACTCAAACAGTGTTCGGGTTCCAGCCCGATTTTTTTAAAGGATAGGAAAAATGGCTGAAGGTACAGTAAAATGGTTCAATGATTCTAAAGGTTTCGGTTTTATTACTCCTGATGATGGTAGTGAAGATTTATTTGCACATTTCTCAGCGATCAATATGTCAGGATTCAAGACTCTCAAAGAAGGTCAGAAAGTTAGCTTTGAAGTGACTCAAGGGCCTAAGGGAAAACAAGCATCAAATATTCAAACCCCCGAGTAATAAAATAAGTGTAGATACATCACAATAAAATTTCAATATAAAATTATCAAGCCCCTTGGCAATATAATGCCAAGGGGCTTTTTTTTAAACCCAAATCAACCCATACGCTTGACTAATTCCTCTCCAAATTTTGAACAGGATACTTTTTGAGGACTCTCCATCAACCGCGCAAAATCATAGGTCACAATTTTATCTTGTATTGTCTTTTCTACTGCTTGAATTATTTGATTTGCAGCTTCATACCAACCCATGTGCCTGAGCATCATTTCTGCAGATAGAATTATTGATCCAGGATTGACCTGATCCTTGCCTGCATATTTTGGTGCCGTTCCATGAGTTGCCTCGAACATGGCAATTGATTCGTTAAGATTTGCCCCCGGTGCAATACCTATACCACCTACCTGAGCTGCTAGAGCATCAGAAATATAATCCCCATTAAGATTAAGCGTGGCAATTACATCATATTCTTTGGGGCGCAGCAAAATTTGTTGAAGAAATGCATCAGCAATCGAATCCTTAATTATGACCCCACCTTTATCCTCCGGTAGTACCATCCACGGCCCCCCATCTAAGAGCTCCGCACCAAATTCTTTTTCTGCTAACCCATATCCCCAACTCTTGAAAGCCCCCTCTGTAAATTTCATGATATTGCCCTTGTGAACCAGTGTCACGGATTTTTTCTTATTGTCTATCGCATACTGAATAGCCCTACGCACTAGCCTCTCAGTACCTTCTCTTGAGACTGGCTTTACACCGATACCAGATGTCTGTGGAAACCGTATCTTTGTAATACCCATTTCATTTATTAAAAAGTTGATAACTTTCTTTCCTTCTTCTGATCCAGATTCCCACTCAATACCTGCATAAATATCCTCTGAATTTTCACGAAAAATTACCATATCAGTATTTTCTGGAGACTTTAATGGACTTGGTACCCCTTGAAAATAACGTATTGGACGTAGACATAAGAATAAGTCTAATTCTTGTCGTAGCGCAACGTTGATAGAGCGGATACCTCCGCCTATAGGTGTCGTTAAAGGGCCTTTAATGGAAACCAAATATTCTTTTGCAGCACGCAGCGTCTCATCTGGCAGCCAAATATCTTTGCCATATACACGTGTAGCTTTCTCACCGGCATAGATTTCCATCCAAGAGATCTTACGTTTACTACCATAAGCCACATTTACAGCAGAATTTACTACTTTCTGCATAACAGGGGTAATATCTATACCAATGCCATCACCCTCAATATATGGAATAATCGGGCGGTCAGGCACATTTAAAGAAGAATTTTTATTAACACTTATTTTCTCACCTTCATCTGGTTCCTTAATGTGCTGATACATAGGCTTGTGGTCCCCCAATAGTTTAATTTTTAAAGTTATAGTTACAAATAGAATGTATTATTCTACCTGTGTTTTAGAAAAAGGCACTTATGTACTTAATAATAGAACTGTCTGATATAACATGATTTGGAAACCTAACGTAACTGTAGCGGCAGTTATTAGCAAAGATGATAGATATTTATTAGTTGAAGAGCAAACTATAAGCGGCTTACTCTTCAACCAACCTGCTGGTCACTTAGAACCAAATGAGTCAATACTCCAAGGCGTGATCCGAGAAACACTAGAAGAAACGGGTTACACTTTCACTCCACAATGGTTGTTAGGCATCTATAGATGGCACTCACCTGTCAATGACACAACTTATTTGCGTTTCACATTTTTAGGTACAGCAATCTGCCATGACCATAATCGAAAATTAGACAAAGGTATAGTACGTGCGGCATGGTTCCGTACAAACGAGATATATAAGCTCGCACACCGGCACCGGAGCCCCATGGTAATTAAATGTATCGAAGATCATTTGGCGGGAAAACGGTATCCTCTAGAACTTCTTACTTACTACGATTGAAATGATGAAAAAAAAACGTGTCGTTATAGGTATGTCTGGAGGGGTGGATTCATCCGTTGCGGCACTCCTACTTAAGCAACAGGGCTATGATGTAGTAGGTCTGTTTATGAAGAACTGGGAGGATGATGATACTGACGAATATTGTTCATCTAAGCGGGACCTTATTGATGCCGCATCAGTTTCTGATGTTATAGGAATACCTTTGGAAGCGGTAAATTTTTCTGCTGAGTATAAAGAAAAGGTATTCAGCAAGTTTTTAGATGAATACAAGCTGGGACAAACACCAAATCCTGATGTTCTATGCAATGCAGAAATAAAATTTAAGGCATTTCTTGATCATGCAATTGAACTTGGCGCAGATTTTATTGCAACCGGACACTATGCACAAATTAGAAAATTTAATGGCATGTGCCAACTACTTAAGGGTGAAGATGGAACAAAAGATCAAAGCTATTTCCTCTACCGACTTAACCAAAGACAATTAACCAATACTCTGTTCCCTATCGGACATCTCTATAAGAGTGATGTACGCAAGATTGCCCAAGACTTTAATTTACCTAACCACTCCAAAAAAGATAGTACAGGTATCTGTTTTATTGGCGAGCGCCCATTTAGAGAATTTCTGAGCCGTTATCTACCACATGAACCAGGAGAGATACGAACTCAAGAAGGAAAAATTATTGGTGAGCATATAGGCCTAATGTACTACACCATTGGTCAGCGGCAGGGGCTAGGAATAGGCGGAACGAAAGGTGGCCTTGATGAACCATGGTTTGTCCTAGAAAAAGTCATGACTAATAACACATTGATTGTAGTACAAGGGCACGACCACCCTAAATTATTTCAGCCCAAACTTTCTGCTTCAGATCTCACCTGGGTAAGTGGAAAGGCCCCTCATTGTGGCTGGGTTTATTCTGCAAAAACTCGCTATCGTCAGACCGATGCACCCTGTTCTATTGAAGAAATTAGCAAGGCTAAATGTAAAATAGAATTTGCACAGCCTCAATGGGCTGTAACACCTGGACAGTCAGTAGTGATCTATGAAAGTAAGGTGTGCTTAGGAGGGGGAATAATCACAAAATAAAGAAGCCAAAATAAGTGATACTAAAATACGTTATATTTTTAATATCTTATTCCTTCGGTGCAGTTTCTATGAATGAAGCCCTCTCCTCAAGAGTATCAACTAAACGAACTAAATTAGGAAACATGCGCCACTTCATTTCAGGAAAACGAAAAGATAAATAGCCAAGAGTACAACCTAATGAAATATCGGCTAAAGTATAAGCGTTACCTTCACACCATTTTTTGTCACCTAGATCTCGAGCTGCAACTTCAAGCCCTAGCATAGCCTTTTTCTGTTGGCGTGAAATCCATTCCGTACTTTGTAAAGATTCTGGCCTCTTGCGCTCCAAAAAAATAGTGGTGGCCGCATCGCTTATACCATCTGCCAAAGCCTCCCAACGTTTCACCATACTGCGCTCTCTATTAAACTCAGGCATAAGTCGAGAAACCGGATTAGCACTATCTAAATAATCAACGATCACTCTTGAATCATATAATGTAGTGCCATCATCCATAATCAATATTGGCACTTTACCTAGGGGATTGTGTTCAGCCACACGAGTATCTGACTCCCATGGTATATCTACATCAAAGTCATAGACAATCCGTTTCTCAGATAAAACAATCCGTACTTTACGTACAAATGGGCTGGTAAGTGATCCAACAAGCTTCATAATTTCCCGAATAACATTCCAATAAAGGCACGCAGTATATCAACTTTCTCCGCCTTAAAGCACATCCACAAGAATATTCTTGTTTATGTTAAAATATATGTCAATCAGATTGATAATCTTATGACCACTCTCTCCCCTCTTACAGCCCTTTCTCCCCTTGACGGTCGCTACCACAGTAAGCTTGCAGCTTTACGGCCATATTTTAGTGAATTTGCACTAATTCATTACCGTGTCCAAGTAGAAATTGAGTGGTTCAAAGCACTGAGCGATGAACCTACTATTACAGAAATCTCACCATTTTCTATTGATACCATTTCCCAACTTGAGAAATTAGTTACAGACTTCTCTGAGTCTGACGGAAAATCAATTAAATCTATTGAATCCCGCACTAATCACGATGTTAAAGCAATTGAATACTGGCTAAGAGAACGCACTGAAAAAAACGAAGAGATTGCTAAAGCTGCTGAATTTATTCACTTTTCCTGCACCTCAGAAGATATTAATAATCTTTCCCATGGTTTAATGATAATCCAAAGCCGGAGCCATGTGATGCTACCTGCCTTGAATAATATAATTAAAACCCTTGTTCGCATGGCTCATCAGCTAGCAGATACGCCTATGCTAGCCCGTACTCATGGCCAGCCTGCAACCCCGACAACCTTAGGGAAGGAACTCGCGGTTTTTGCACACCGTTTACAGAATGGATATGACGATCTTGCCGCAGTTCCAATATTAGGAAAGATTAATGGCGCGGTTGGTAATTACAATGCACATCTTGCAGCATATCCAAATGTAAATTGGGAAGAATTCTCGCAATCTTTCGTTGAAGAACTAGGGCTAGAGTTTAATCCTTATACCACTCAAATCGAGTCACATGATGCCATTGCCAAAATATGTGACGCTTATGCCCGTATAAATACTATTCTGCTCGACCTTGACCGTGATATATGGGGATATATTTCATTAGGATATTTCAAGCAAAAAATTAAAGAGTCTGAGGTTGGTTCATCAACAATGCCGCACAAAGTGAATCCTATCGATTTTGAAAATTCAGAGGGGAACCTAGGAATTGCTAATGCATTACTCAGACACTTAAGTAACAAACTACCTGTATCACGCTGGCAGAGGGATCTAACAGACTCAACTGTACTTCGTAATATGGGTGTCGCGTTAGGGCACACCCTATTATCTTATGAATCATGTAGTAAAGGACTAAGCAAGCTGGAAGCTAATCCAGACCAGCTATCTGAAGACCTAAAGGATTCTTGGGCAATCCTAGCCGAGCCAATCCAAACAGTAATGCGTCGCTACGGATTACCTAACCCTTATGAGCAACTAAAAGAGCTAACTAGGGGAAAGGAAAGCATCTATAAAGAAACAATACGTAAGTTCATTAATGGCCTTGCGATTCCTGATGAAGAAAAAGAACGATTACATAATCTAACTCCTCAGAACTACATTGGTAAAGCTACAGAGTTAGCCCGAAATGTTGGGGGATAAAATAAGGCCCCTTGCTTACTACGAGCCTGCTTCCTGCAGTAGTAAATATATATCCCGTTAGCACCTCAACCAAACAGCTAAGTCAGTGAAAGCAGAGCAACAAAAGTATAAATAATTCTTCTCCTGTATTGAAATTAAAAAATTCACCCCAATTTCTCTCCAACAGCAATCAGGAGAAAAGTATTTATGAAAAACTCGGATGACCCAAAATCAAATAAGTCAAAAATGACTAAAAATGAAACTAGTACAGAAGAAACAACTGAACATAGTAATAAGGAGTCCCCAGTAGAAGTTATGCCCGGCTTGGAAGAGCTGCTGAAAAAATCAGAGCTTGTGGCCACTGAGCATCACGATGCTTGGTTACGCGCTAAGGCAGACTCGGAAAATATACGAAAAAGAGCTCAAACTGATATCGCTAACGCACACAAGTATGCTATTGAGAATTTTTCTACTGAATTATTGACGGTAATGGACAGTTTAGAAGCTGCTTTAGCTGTTGAGAATGCTACAGTAGAAAATTTTAAGAATGGAATGGAACTAACTCTCAAGCAACTTACTTCTGCTTTTGAAAAATTTAACATTAAAGTCATTAATCCAGATGGAGAGAAATTTGACCCTCATCAGCACCAAGCCATGAGCACAGTGGACTCTGACCTTTCCCCAAATACTGTAGTACATGTAATGCAAAAAGGCTATGTATTAAATGACCGAATAATCCGACCAGCACTTGTAACCGTCTCAAAAACTAAAGACACTTGAAATGGCTGTCTGAGACCCCATTTATATATTTGTAGATATATGGCATTAACCCTAAAAGGAACGAATTATGGCAAAAATTATAGGTATTGATCTTGGCACTACCAACTCTTGCGTATCTGTCATGGAGAATGGAAAGCCCAAAGTTATTGAGAATTCTGAGGGAACTCGCACCACCCCCTCTATCGTGGCTTATTCTGAAGACGGCGAGATTCTAGTAGGCGCTTCTGCTAAACGCCAGGCTGTCACAAACCCAAAGAATACGATATTTGCTGCAAAAAGATTAATTGGGCGTCGTTTTGATGAAGAGATGGTGCAAAAGGATATAAAAATGGTTCCTTATAGCATCATTAAAGCCAAAAACAATGATGCATGGATAAAAGTTCGTGATAAAAAATTAGCCCCTCCTGAAATATCAGCAGAGGTCCTAAAGAAAATGAAGAAAACTGCCGAAGACTATCTAGGCGAAACTTTAACCGAGGCAGTTATAACTGTTCCTGCTTATTTTAATGACTCACAACGTCAAGCTACTAAAGATGCGGGACGCATTGCTGGACTAGAAGTAAAACGTATTATAAATGAACCAACTGCAGCAGCTCTTGCTTTTGGTATGGACAAAAAAGAAGGAGAC
Source organism: Nitrosomonadaceae bacterium (assembly GCA_014237605.1). Lineage (GTDB taxonomy): Bacteria > Pseudomonadota > Gammaproteobacteria > Burkholderiales > Nitrosomonadaceae > BJGV01. The sequence continues at coordinate 13,524 of JAAZZR010000022.1, forward strand.
CGAAAGGTTGCTGTTTATGATCTTGGGGGTGGTACCTTTGATATCTCAATTATTGAAATTGCAGAAATTGATGGCGAACACCAGTTTGAAGTATTGGCAACTAATGGCGACACCTTCCTTGGCGGGGAAGATTTTGATCTGCGTATAATTGAGCACCTTGTTGCTGAGTTTAAAAAAGAAAGCGGTATTGACTTAAAGAAAGACATGATTGCCTTACAGCGCCTTAAAGATGCAGCAGAGAAAGCTAAAATTGAACTGTCTTCATCAGAACAAACTGAAGTAAGCTTGCCTTATGTCACAGCAGATGCTTCAGGACCTAAGCATTTAGTAGTCAAAATAACTCGCTCCAAATTAGAAAGTTTGGTTGAAAAACTAATAGAAAGAACAACGGAACCATGCCGTATCGCCATGAAAGATGCAGGCATAGATGGCATCGACGATATTATTATTGTTGGGGGACAGTCACGTATGCCCAAGGTTCAAGAAAAAGTTAAGGCTATCTTTGGGAAAGAGGCACGTAAAGATGTTAATCCAGATGAAGCAGTTGCACTAGGCGCTGCCATTCAAGGTGGCGTCTTGCAAGGTGATGTTAAAGATGTACTGCTGTTAGATGTTACGCCCCTGTCCCTAGGTATCGAAACTATGGGCGGCGTAATGACTAAGCTTATCAAGAAAAATACAACTATTCCGACCAAGGCACAACAAGTATTTTCGACTGCTGAAGATAATCAGCCTGCAGTAACTATCCATGTATTGCAAGGTGAACGTGAAATGGCCTCTGGGAATAAAAAATTAGGGGAATTTAACCTAACTGACATTCCTCCCGCACCAAGAGGAATGCCTCAAATTGAAGTTGCATTTGATATTGATGCTAATGGGATCTTGCACGTATCAGCAAAAGACAAAGCAACTGGAAAAGAGAATAAGATTAAAATCCAAGCCAGTTCAGGACTATCAGATGAGGAAGTAGAAAGCATGGTAAAAGATGCTGAATCTCATGCTGAGGAAGATAAAAAAGCGCTAGAACTTGTCACAGCCCGCAACCAATGTGATGCGCTTATTCACTCCGTGAATAAAACTTTAGCAGAACATGGAGAAAAACTTGAAGGAGATGAAAAATCTGCAATCGAAACTGCGCTGAAAGAAGCTGAGGAAGCATTAAAATCAGATGACAAGGATGCCATTGATGCAAAAACTCAAGCGTTAGCTGAAGCTTCCCAGAAACTCACAGAAAAAATGATGGCGCAGGAACAAGCCCAACAGCAGGACCAATCAGGTAGCGAAACCCCATCGTCAAATAATGATGGCAACGAAGGCCAAGAAAAAGGGGACGTAGTTGATGCTGAATTTGAGGAAGTAAAAGATAAAAAATAAGTAAATACTGGGCCACTTAAACGCAGAAGCGTGGGAAAATAAAATTTTAACTCTCCTGCGTACTCTGCGTTTTTTGGCGCTTGCCAGAAAATTATCTTTATTTATTTTGTATAAATTAGCCGCTCTCAACGTAATAAAGTATCAGGCAATATTAATCTTGCTATAAAAAGTGGAAATATTTATATGAGTAAGCGTGACTACTATGATGTATTAGGTGTTAGCCGTAATGCCGGAGATGATGAAATTAAAAAAGTCTATCGTAAGCTTGCGATGGAACATCATCCGGACCGTAACCCAGACAACCCTAAGTCAGAAGAACGCTTTAAAGAGGCTAAAGAAGCATACGAAATACTCTCGGATCCAAATAAACGGTCAGCCTATGACCAACAAGGACATGCTGGAGTAGATCCAAGTATGGGCGGAGGTAGCCCTCATGGCTTCTCTTCGGATACTTTTGGTGATGTGTTTGGTGATATTTTTGGTGGCCAAGGCACACAATCTAACTCCTATCGTGGTGCAGATTTACGCTACAACATGGAAATTACACTGGAGCAAGCAGCTCGTGGTACCGAAACGAAAATACGGGTTCCTACAATGGCGTCCTGTGATGTTTGCCATGGCAGCGGAGCAAAACAAGGCACCTCTCCTTCTACCTGTCCTACCTGTAACGGTCATGGCCAGGTAAGAATGCAACAAGGATTTTTTTCAATCCAACAAACCTGCCCAAAATGTCATGGTAGTGGGAAATTTATATCAAGCCCTTGTGGAAAATGTTTTGGCGAAGGGCGAATTAAACAACACAAAACTTTATCCGTAAAAATTCCTGCTGGTGTAGACGATGGAGACCGAATCCGTTTAAGCGGAGAGGGTGAGGCTGGAATTAAGGGTAGCCCATCAGGGGACCTATATGTTGTAGTGAATCTCTTAGCACATTCTGTTTTTCAACGTGATAATAATGATTTACATTGTGAAATGCCAATTAGCTTCACTACAGCTGCATTAGGTGGAGAACTGCAAGTCCCTACAATTGATGGCTATGCAAAAATTAAAGTTCCGGCTGAAACTCAAAGTGGAAAAATTTTTCGTTTGCGTGGAAAAGGAATCAAAGGTATTCGCAGCCACACACATGGTGACTTAATGTGCCATTTAATGGTGGAAACCCCTGTTAAATTAGCAGCACGCCAGAAAGAGCTACTTCATGAGCTCGAAGCATTAAATCAAAAAGACAGCTCTCGCCATAGTCCCCGTACAAGGTCTTGGGTAAATAAGGTTCGTGAATTTTTCACTGATTAAGAAATTTCCCACTTATACCTACTATTAATTTCACTGGACCTTACCAGTTTCCATATATTAATTTTTCTGCCCAGAACAGACCGGAAACAGTTTTACTATCTGTAATCCTGCCTGTCCTAATCCACTCAATCGCCTCAGAAAGGGACAATGTAAATATTTCTATATTCTCTCCATCATCAGGACAGGCACCACGAAGATCAAGGCCCTCAGCTAGGAAATACATTTGCTTCTCATTAGAATAACCAATACATGGATACAGCGTAGTTATGAAACGCCATTCTGATGCCACATAGCCAGTTTCTTCTAACAGCTCACGTTTTGCACTGGTTAACGGTTCCTCATTATGATTTATTTTTCCAGCAGGTAATTCATAGAAATTCTGGTGCAAAGGATAACGATGTTGGCGCTCTAGCACCAAATCACCATTAGCAAGAAGCGGAATAATTACAACACCTCCAGGGTGGGTCACATATTCTCGTACAGATAATGTGCTATTGGACATTACTACTTTGTCTTGGTGCATATGAAGAAAATCTCCTTCGTATACGCATTGGCTACTAAGCTTTTCTTCGGTCAGACTGCGAGGATTTTTAGCCATAGAAGTTCTATTATTAATTGAGATAATTCTTTATTTTAACAAGTATTAATTACATACTATATTTAATAGGTAGACTCATAAAGAAATAATTAATCTCTACATATTACGTATATATGACTTCTAAATAACGACTCATTAAACTTATCATAAGGCCTGATTTTTACTTCTATGTATATAAAAAATCGGGGTAGAAATGCTAACGTTAATTAAAATTAAATTGCACTCCCCCCCCTTTCCAATATAGCTAATCACAATTAAAATATAATCTAATAGAATTAAACATTCTCCCCTAAGGAAAACAGTATGTCCTCAACTAACAAAATATTTATCAGCTTCGCCCTAAGAGATACTGACCTGCGTGACACCCTCATAGAACAGGTGAATAATGAGAAAACACCCTATAAGCTAGAGTATTTAGCCACAAAGGCTTCCTGGGATCCATCCTGGAAAGAAGAATGTCGATCAAAGGTCGCAGATTGTGACGGTGTAATTGCCCTAGTTACAAATAATATTATAAGAGCTGATGGCCAACAGTGGGAGATAGAATGTGCCTATAAAGAGAGGGTTCCAGCTCTTTTACTAGAAGGAAAATCTGAGAAACCAGGTAAGGGATTCCCAGCTATTCTTGATGATAAGGATTTTCTAGACTGGACCTTACCAAACATCATGGCATTTCTAAACAGACTACAAAAATAATCTAAATAATTCGGTCGCCTTCAGGCCCATAGTTAGTAATAATTATCTTGATTAGCCGATATGGCGTAAAATTCACGCCTAATATTTATTTTTAATAATCAATAAATTACAACTTATTTTTATTGAATATTAAATCTATCGCCATTACACAAAACTACCTCTCCATATAATTCTATGTAGTTTTTATGTGAACTATTAGCTCACTTGCTCGAGTGTGCTAAGTATTAATGTAGAGTAAGCTTGTGCATTCTATCGAGAGTTATACTAAAAATATTGGAATGAATAAGTGAAAAAGATTTCTCTTAATTCTCAAATTCTTATCGGCTCGCTTTCCGGCATCCTTTTAGGTGCTGTACTTTCGACGCTGGATAAGGAATCTGCAACATCACAAGTTAGCTTATATATTGCCGAATTACTTGGGATGTTATTCGTCGATTTATTAAAGATGGTTATGATTCCATTAGTCTTCACTTCTATTGCAGTGGGGGTAGCTAACTTACGTGCACACAATAAAATACATCGTGTATGGAAAACAACATTAGGATATTTTTTCTTGACTGCTATCGTAGCAATTACCTTAGGACTAACAGCTGCCAATCTACTTAAACCTGGGAAAGGGCTGCATTTACCTATGTTCCAGGACGCCATGGAAAATTTTCAGGCACATGAGATGACCCTACCTGAATTTTTTACTCAATTTTTACACTCCTTGTTTCAGAATCCTGTTGCGGCTATGGCTGATGCCAACATAATTGCTGTCGTGATTTTTGCATTACTAATGGGCATTGCTTTAGTGATAGGAGGCGAAAGATTTCAGAATATCCGTATATTCCTACAAGAATTATTAGAATTAGTTCTGATGTTAGTTGGCTGGATTATGAAACTGGCGCCACTCTGCATCATGGCACTATTGATAAAGCTGGTGGTGACACAAGATTTTTCTTTACTAATGATTCTTATAAAGTTCATTAGTCTAGTAATAGGCACGATCTTATTACATGCTTTTATAGTGTTGCCTATGATTCTTTACCTAGTCACTGGCATGACCCCAATTAAATTCTGGCGTGGTGCACGCGAGGCGCTTATAACGGCTTTTGCTACTAGTTCAAGCTCAGCAACCTTACCAATTACTCTACAGTGTGCTGAACAGAATCTTCATGTAAAACGTAATATTGCTGGTTTTGTACTCCCTCTTGGGGCTACAGTGAACATGGATGGCACAGCGTTATATGAAGCTGCTGCTGCATTATTCATTGCAAATCTGGTGGGAGTTGACCTTAATCTTATGCAGCAAATGATCGTGTTCTTCACGGCCATGCTTGCAGCTATGGGCGCACCTGGGATCCCAAGTGCAGGAATGGTAACTATGCTTTTAGTCTTACAGTCTGTAGGCCTGCCAGTTGAAGCTATTGCTATTCTTCTTCCCATCGACCGACTACTTGATGCCTTCCGTACCTCAGTCAATGTTGAAGGAGATATGATAGGTAGCCTAGTGGTGCAAAAAGTAGTAGAGAGTGATTCCAATCAGAATTAGCATTTAGACGGCATCATTTTACTACTATTAACCATATTACCCACTAATCTAACCTACTAATTCTTCTCATACTATTTAATAGACTAACAAATATGTGCGACATATTGTCGCGCGACTATATGTCACTTCCTTGATCTTAATTATTTGTCTATATTCCTACCTCAGCTTATATAGCTAATAATAGGTAATTAATATGAATAGGGCTCTTAATTTTGCGCTCATATTTTTGCTGGGCATGTATCTGTCGCCACATGTAATTGCGAAGTCCACCACAAAATTAAAAGAAGGTCTAACGTTTGTGTTTTTTTTAGCATACATATCAACAAGGTTGTCAACATAAGTTTCTACATTTTTTTGAATTGTTAAACCCTTT
>JAAZZR010000023.1 GCA_014237605.1 Nitrosomonadaceae bacterium
GGCGGTCGCCTCCTAAAGAGTAACGGAGGCGCGCAATGGTTCCCTCAGCCGGTTTGGAAATCCGGCGCAGAGTGCAAAGGCACAAGGGAGCTTGACTGCAAGAGCGACAGCTCGAGCAGGTACGAAAGTAGGTCTTAGTGATCCGGTGGTTCTGTATGGAAGGGCCATCGCTCAACGGATAAAAGGTACGCCGGGGATAACAGGCTAATTCCTCCCAAGAGTTCATATCGACGGGGGAGTTTGGCACCTCGATGTCGGCTCATCACATCCTGGGGCTGTAGCCGGTCCCAAGGGTATGGCTGTTCGCCATTTAAAGTGGTACGTGAGCTGGGTTTAAAACGTCGTGAGACAGTTTGGTCCCTATCTGCCGTGGGCGTTGGAAGTTTGAGAGGACCTGCTCCTAGTACGAGAGGACCGGAGTGGACACACCTCTGGTGTACCGGTTATGACGCCAGTCGTATTGCCGGGTAGCTAAGTGTGGAAGAGATAACCGCTGAAAGCATCTAAGCGGGAAACTCACCTCAAGATAAGACTTCCCGGGGGTTAAACCCCCCTAAAGGATCGTTGAAGACCACGACGTTGATAGGTCGGGTGTGGAAGCACAGTAATGTGTTAAGCTAACCGATACTAATTGTCCGTGTGGCTTGATCCTATAACCTTGAGTTAACGTGTGAAAGATTATGATTAATTAGTTATTAAAATCATTCAATACGTTTGCAGGTTGTTTAATTAGATATGATTTAATTCAGTTAAATTTACTTCTTCCAAATTACAGTTATGCTTGGCGGCAATAGCGCTTTGGATCCACCCCTTCCCATCCCGAACAGGACCGTGAAACGAAGCTGCGCCGATGATAGTGTGCATTACGCATGTGAAAGTAGGTCACTGCCAGGCTTTTTAAATAAGAACGCCCCGACTCATAAAGAGATCGGGGCTTTTTTATGTTCTAAACTAATAGAATTTATAATAAGGTAGATATTTTATTTTTAACAATATTTCATGTTAGCATTTCATTGGATATAAAGAAGAGATAGGAATAAATTATGCGCGGTAAGGCTTTATAAATTTCAAATATTAAGATAGGTACGCTATGAAATCATTAGTTACTGGAGCAAGCGGTTTTGTTGGCTCAGCGGTTGCTCGTTGTTTGCTAGAGGCCGGGCATGAGGTGCGGTGTTTAGTAAGGGCTGGAAGTGACCAAAGTAACCTAAAGGGATTGCCTGTAGAAATTTCGGAGGGCGACCTTCGCGATGTCGCTTCTTTAAAACGTGCAGTTACTAATTGTGAAAATTTATTTCATGTGGCGGCAGATTACCGTCTATGGGTGCCAGACCCTGAAACTATGTATGAAATTAACGTTAAAGGAACACAAGAGCTGATACTTGCAGCATCTGGAGCTGACGTTAGCCGCATAATTTATACAAGTAGTGTGGCTACTTTAGGAATAAATTTAGATGGTAATCCTGCGGATGAAAATACCCCATCAAGCCTTAATAATATGACTGGCCACTATAAGCGTTCAAAGTTTCTTGCTGAGCAAGTAGTTCAGCATTTAACTGACAAGCATCAGCTACCTTTAGTTATTGTCAATCCTTCTACTCCAGTAGGCCCACGTGATGTAAAACCAACACCGACAGGGCAGATAGTACTCGATACGCTCTGTGGACGGATGCCAGCTTATATGAGCACAGGTCTTAATGTTGCACATGTTGATGATATTGCACAGGGTCATTTATTAGCATATACGCATGGAAAGACAGGAGAACGATATATATTGGGTGGTGAGAATCTACATTTGATTCAAATTTTGCAGGCAGTAGATGAAATTATTGGTAAAAGAATAAAAAGAATGAATATGCCAGTGGGGATGATGCTTCCTTTAGCTTGGATAATGGAAAAGGTTGCGATTGCTACGAATACGCAGCCACGTGCTTCAGTAGATAGTATTCGTATGGCAGAGAAGAAGATGTTTTTTTCAAGTGCAAAAGCAATTAGAGATTTGAATTATAAATATAGACCTTCATCAGAAGCAATACAGGATGCGGTAACCTGGTTCCAAAATAATGGATACTGTAAAGGGTAGGTGCATATCCTTAAAAGAGAATAATTTTATTCAATACCTTTATTCTTATTTCATCTGAATATGCTTGGATCTTATACTTAAATATTGATTTCAAATCCTGCTCCCACGATAGCTTCTTTAAGTTTATTTATATTGGTCTTTTCTGGGTCATACTGAATCTTAGCCTGTTTTTTTTCAGTGAGATATCGGAATCACTTACCCCAGCAATTTCTTCTAAAACTTTTTTTATACTAGTTACACATCCCATGCAGGTCATGCCGTTTATATTAAGGATGGCCGTTTGCATTTTATATACTCCATTTTTATCAAGGTTTAAATATCAAGAGGTAGGCCGCCATTTTTTTAATAACAAGGAGTTTGCTACTACTGAAACAGAACTCATTGCCATAGCGGCCGCGGCGATTACAGGGTTAAGTAATCCCACTGCTGCGAGTGGTATGCCCAGAACATTGTATATGAACGCAAAAAATAAATTTTGGCGAATTTTATCTAGTGTCTTTTTAGATAAAGAAACTGCATCAGCAACACTTATTAGGTCGTTACGTACCAAAGTAATGTCGGCAGTTTCAATTGCAATATCCGATCCGGAACCTATAGCAAAGCTTACATCAGCCGCTGCTAGCGCTGGAGCATCATTTATCCCATCACCTACCATAGCGATAAATTTACCGCTATTCCTTATGCGTTTTATTTCAGCTGCTTTATCTTGTGGTAATACTTCAGCGCGATAATTAGTTATTCCTACTTGCTTAGCAATAGCGGTGGCAGTAGCATAGTTATCTCCTGTGAGCATCATTACTTCAATTCCCATAGATTTCAGCTGTTTTACAGCTTGAATGGAAGTATTCCTAAGCTGATCAGCAATTTTAATATATCCAATTATTTTATAGGTGTCGCTTATTTTTTTGGCAATGGCGACGACAGTTTCACCTTTCGCCTGAAGAGTTGTTATATATTCAGCATCAATTACAGTGCCAGAATTAATTAAAAATTTTACTGTGCCTAGTATGTAATTAGTTTCATCGATACGAGCAGTTACTCCGCTACCAGCAACAGAAGTAAAGTCATTCACTCTATGTAGTTTAATATTCATTCTTTTTGCACATTCTAATACTGCCTTAGCAAGGGGATGTTCTGATCCTTGTTCCAGTGTGGCAGAAATCTGTATTAAATCATTCTTACTAATGTCTCCTAAAGGGATAATATCGGTTACGACAGGTTTACCTTCTGTCAGGGTTCCAGTTTTATCTAAAACAAGTGCTTGAATTTTCTCCGCCTGCTCCAGTGCAGAGGCATTTTTGAATAGCACGCCAATTTGCGCACCTCGCCCAGTTCCCACCATTATTGCTGTTGGCGTTGCTAGTCCCAGCGCGCAAGGGCAAGAAATTACCAAAACAGTAACTGCATTGATGATCGCAAAAATAAAATCATCGAAAAACCACCAAGTTAGTAATAGAGTCAGGATGCTAATTAGCACTACTATAGGAACAAATATACTGGAAATTTTATCGGCCATTCTCTGAATTGGTGCCTTGGAACTTTGTGCTTCTTCCACTAATCTAATGATAGCCGCAAGTTGTGTTTGGCTACCAATACTGGTAGCCCGACATTTGAGTAGCCCCTGTTGATTCATTGTTGCAGCGTATACTTTTGTCCCAAGAATTTTTGGAACTGGTAGGCTCTCGCCCGTTAGCATTGATTCATTAATACTAGACGACCCCTCAGTGACGATGCCATCTACCGGCAGACTCTCACCCGGACGCACAATAAAAGTATCATTCGCCTTAATAGCATTTGCATCAATTTCAACAATCTGACCATCACGCTCTACTCGTGCAGTTTTAGGCTGTAGCTCTATAAGTTCTTCAATAGCTACCGAAGTTTTATTTTTAGCACGGGCCTCCATTAATTTTCCTAACAGAACAAGTGTGATGATGGCGGCACTTGACTCAAAATAGATATGCTGATTTAGCCCTAATAACGTAACAACTGCACTAAGAAAATATGCGACGCTTGTTCCAAGTGAAACTAAAACATCCATGTTTGCAGCACCACCACGAAGTGCAAACCATGCACCTTTATAGAAACGCATGCCGATCCAAAATTGTACGGGTGTGGCTAGTAGCCACTGCAACCAGCGTGGCAGCAGCTCTGTAGTTGTGTCTGAAAAAATTGTACCCATATGTAACATTAATGGAAGGGTAAGGGCAGCAGAGATCCAGAACATTAGAAGCTCTGCCCTGTAGGTCGCTATTTGTCGGGCTTTTTCTTTTGCACGATTAGTTTCGTTGATTTCGTTCGCGTTATAGCCTTCTTTAACAATAACGGAAATCAAGTCGCTTACTGTTACAGAGCCAGGTCTGAAATTAATAAGGGATCTTTCAGTTACTAAATTAACAGTAGCAGTGACTCCTGGAAGTTTGTTTAATTTTTTCTTAATGCGCCCGCTACATTCAGAACAGGTCATCCCACTAATTTGTAGCTGTACTGATTGTGGGGAAACATGGAAGCCGGTTTTCTCAATAGAATCAATTAATTTATCGAGTATCACTATAGTGTCATCAAATTTAATTCGTGCCTTTTCATTGGCAAGGTTAACCGTTGCGTGTACGCCAGGGAGCTTATTTAGAGCTTTCTCTATGCGAGTTGAACAGGCTGTGCAAGTCATCCCCTCTATAGGTATTTCTATTTTCCTGAAATTAGGAGGCGTCAAAGTGATTCCTAGTTATGTAGATATACTAAATAATAGAATTATTGGAACAGGTATGAGCGCAATAGTTTCAGTTATATATTAAAATAAAAATTTAATCTTCACGACGCAAATGAGGAAATAAAATTACGTCCCGAATACTAGGGCTATCAGTAAGTAACATAATTAACCGGTCTATACCTATACCTTCTCCGGCAGTTGGGGGCAGGCCATGCTCTAATGCTCGGATATAGTCACCATCATAGTGCATGGCTTCTTTATCACCAGATTCTTTAGCACGCACTTGCTCTTGGAAGCGGGCCGCCTGATCTTCCGGATCATTTAACTCTGAAAAGCCATTGGCCATTTCACGTCCGGTTATATAAAGTTCAAAGCGGTCAGTTATTTCTGGATTCTTATCATTTCGACGAGCTAACGGAGAGACGTCTGATGGATAATCAACAATAAAGGTCGGGTCCATTAATAAATGTTCGGTCGTTTCATCAAATAAGGAAAGCTGTAATTTGCCAATTCCATCCTCAGGTTTATAGCTAATATTGAGAGATTCTAATTTCTTAATTAGGTATGCGCGGTCGTTTAGCTGCAGATCTGTATGTTCCGGGTAAAATTTCTGAATCGCTTGGGTGATAGATAATCGCAAGAACGGGTTTGCAAGATTAATTTTATATCCTTGATAAGAAATTTCGGTAGTACCTAGAACCTTTATTGCTAATTCTCGAATTAGCGTTTCAGTAAGATTCATAAGATATATATGATCCTGGTAAGCTTCGTAAAACTCCAGCATGGTGAACTCAGGATTGTGGCGTGTAGAAATACCTTCATTTCTGAAACTACGATTTATTTCAAAGACCTTCTCCATACCGCTTACTACTAAACGCTTTAAATATAGTTCCGGCGCTATTCGTAAATAAAAATCCATATCTAAAGCATTGTGATGTGTGACAAAAGGACGAGCTGCCGCGCCACCTGGAATAGGGTGCATCATTGGAGTTTCTACTTCTAAATAGCCTCTTGTTTCAAAAAACACACGAATAGACTGAATAATTTTAGAGCGAGTTAAAAATACTTTACGTGTATCCTCATTAGAGATGAGATCAAGATAACGCTGACGATATTTTTGTTCCTGATCAGTCAGCCCATGAAATTTTTCTGGTAAGGGGCGTAATGACTTAGTCAGCAGGCGTAGGTTTTTTACACGCACCGTAAGTTCGCCGGACTTAGTTATGAAAAGTGTTCCATGGACGCCTAAAATATCACCTAAATCAAAATGCTTGAATGCAGCATGTACAGACTCACCTGTAATATCATTGGTAATGTACAGTTGAATATGCCCACTCATATCTTGGATAGTGGCGAAGCTAGCTTTACCCATTACACGCTTTAGGATCATGCGCCCAGCTACCTCAACAGATATTGGGTCTTTCTCCAGAGTATCATTTGATTGATCGCCATATTTCTTATGGAGGTCTGATGCAAGATGATTACGGCGAAAATCATTTGGAAAAGCAATTCCTGTCTCACGCAAAGCAGCTAATTTAGCGCGACGCTCAGCAATAATTTGATTTGTGTCCTGTGGTGATTTTTGTCCTTGTTCGCTCATTTTTTAACCTTAAGAAACTTATTATTTTTTTGTAATTATATGGTATCAATTATATCGTTGTGTAACATTATGCGCTATCATCTTGCGTAATCAGGCACGTAGCAGGTTCTTCTTAAGCCTTAGTCTTTGCTAATTGTAAATATTGAATTGTTAGAATATCGCATAGGCAAAATTAACAATAATTTGCCCCCTCTATGAAAAATTTAGAAAAATTAAATCTAACTGAGTTGAAACGTAAATTGTCAGCCGAACAGTTTAAAGTTACACAGAAAAATGGAACGGAACAGCCTTTCAAAAATACATATTGGAATAATTCCGAACCTGGGCTTTATGTGGACGTGGTATCGGGCGAGTCACTTTTTAGTTCATTGGATAAATATGATTCAGGTACTGGCTGGCCAAGTTTCACACGTCCAGTTCAGAATAGTGGGATCATTGAAAAGCAAGATAATGAATATGGTATGGTACGAACAGAAGTGCGCTCAGGGTATGCTGATTCTCATCTTGGGCATGTTTTTACTGATGGACCAAGTCCAACAGGGAAGCGCTACTGTATCAACTCCGCATCTTTACGATTCATCCCAGTTGATAGTCTGAGTGAAGAAAGGTACAAGGATTATATAGATAGTGATGGCCAAGAAAATAAAATAGAATGAACTGGTAGTATTTTTCACTAGGAATTAAACTCCCTGTTTTAAGCTTGTTTTGATAAATTCATCTAACCCCCCGTCCAGTACCCCTTGAGTATTACCAATTTCTAAACCCGTTCTTAAATCCTTAATGCGTGATTGATCTAGTACGTAAGAACGTATCTGATGCCCCCATCCTATGTCGGTTTTAGAATCTTCCATAGCTTGTTTTTCATCACTTTGTTTGCGTAATTCCACTTCATAAAGGCGTGATTTTAGCATTGCCATTGCCTCTGCACGGTTACGGTGCTGAGACCTGTCATTTTGACAGGAGACAACAATGCCCGAAGGATTATGAGTAATACGGATAGCTGAATCGGTTTTGTTAATGTGCTGGCCACCTGCGCCGGAGGCGCGATATGTATCTACTCGCAAATCTGCAGGATTAATTTCAATTTCGATAGTATCATCCACTTCTGGGTAAATAAATACGCTTGCAAACGAGGTATGACGACGACTACCAGAATCAAAGGGGGATTTCCGTACTAAGCGGTGGATGCCACTTTCGGTACGTAGATAGCCATATGCATAGTCACCAGATATTTTTAGAGAGGCACTTTTGATTCCTGCTACTTCACCAGAGGACTCCTCAAGTACTTCAACCTTGTAATCACGTCGTTCACAATATCGTAGGTACATGCGCTCAAGCATTGCTGCCCAATCCTGTGCTTCTGTACCACCTGAGCCAGATTGGATTTCTAAGAAGCAGTTATTTGGATCCATTGGATTGGAGAACATGTTGCAGAACTCCATATTTGCAACATTTGTTTCTAACTTTGCTGCATCGGCACGGATACTTTCTAGTACTACAATATCATTTTCTTCTTTTGCCATTTGGAACAAATCAATAGAGTCTTGTAGTTGCAGTTTAATTGTTTCTAGAGTTAAAACAATTTTGTCTAAGATTTTCTTTTCACGGCCTAATTCCTGAGCGCGCTTGCTGTCTTTCCAAATTTCCGGATCTTCTTCTAAAAATGAAATTTCATCACTTCGTTCTTTCTTTGCGTCAAAGTCAAAGATGCCTCCGAAGCTCTGTGGACCGAGTATTGAGATCAGAAAGATGATTGGCAATGGCGTTGATTTGTTCCGCTTCCATATATGTTCTATCCAATAATCCTGAAAGTTGGCATTATACAGTAAGCCGAATGGGGAATTTATTGCCCTTTTTTTTATATTTTAAGGTATAAAAAGAAGCCTCTTGATCTCATGCTAGGAAAAAAATTCATTTATTCGTTACAATTACATTATGTCTAAATCTTTTGCAGTAATTCCGGCAGCAGGCTCCGGTTCTCGTATGGGAAGTAGTCTGCCTAAACAATATTTAGCACTTGCAGGCAGGCCTATGATTTACCATGCTGTACACACTTTGTGTGTTTCTCCTGAGATTGCCAATGTATTTGTTATCCTTAGCCCTGAAGATAGGGAGTGGTTAAAGTATGACTGGTCAGAGTTTTCCAGTAAATTAATTGTGTTTAATTGTGGCGGAGAAACTCGTGCCACGAGTATCCTTAATGGACTAAAAGCTGCATCGGAAAAATCGTTGATAGGCAATGAGGACTGGGTCATGGTTCATGATGCAGCACGGCCTTGTTTGAGTGAAGAATTACTTAAAAAATTGTTGGATGAGCTTTCTGACGATGAAGTTGGTGGATTATTGGCTGTTCCTCTTTCAGATACTCTGAAACGAGGTGGTACTAATAATCGGGTACAGAAAACTGAGCCTAGGAAAGGTTTATGGCAGGCTCAGACGCCACAAATGTTTCGTTACAAGCTGCTATTAGATGCCTTATGTAAACCTGATAGCATAACTATGACCGATGATGCTAGTGCAGTTGAGGCGTTGGGCCTGTGTCCTAAGTTGGTTCTTGGAGATGTGAGTAATATAAAAATAACTTTTCCGAAGGACCTAGTCTTAGCAGAATTGATACTACGAGCGCAGAATGGAGAGAATTATGACAAGCAAGATTAGAATTGGGCAAGGTTCTGATGTGCAGCAGTTAGTCGAAGGAAGAGATCTAATTGTTGGTGGGGTGGTCATACCCTTTGATAAGGGTCTGTTAGGTCACTCGGATGCTGATGTGTTATTGCACGCAATTTGTGATGCGTTGTTGGGCGCAGCTGCATTAGGGGATATTGGGAGACATTTTTCAGATACTGACCCACAATATAAAAATATTGATAGTCGGGTTTTATTGCAAGAGGTCTGTCATTTATTAGCAGAGAGGGATTATATTGTAATTAATATTGACGCAACTATCATTGCGCAGGCACCAAAAATGGCACCACATATTCCTACTATGATTTCTAATATTTCCCAAGATATTGGAATACAGGAAAAGGATATTAATATTAAAGCAAAGACCGCTGAGCATCTTGGTCCGATAGGTAGAGGGGAGGGTATTGAGGCGGAGGCAATATGTTTGATTGCCAAGACAGATAATGTGCGTTGCTGAGGAAAATATTAATATACCAAAAGGTATAGATTTTCTTTGTAGTATGGCGCTAAGGGGTGGAAAAAAGATAGTTATTAGTTATTAGTTATTAGTTATTAGTTATTAGTTATTAGATAAACTTATCACATTGAAAATCTTAGCTTTTGATACTTCCTCGAGTTATTGCTCGATAGCACTTTGGATAGATGGCGAAATTTTGAGTCGAAGTATTCTTGCAGAACAGCGGCACTCTGAACTACTTTTACCAATATTGCAGGAATTGCTTGCAAAAAGCGAGCTGACATTAGCGCAGTTGGATGGGATAGCTTTTGGTGCGGGCCCCGGGTCATTTACTGGACTGCGTATTGCTTGCGGTGTTGCACAGGGGCTAGCTTTTGGTTCAGGTTTGCCTGTAATAGGTATTTCAACATTAGAAGCGCTGGCCCAGCAAGCTGGTGCTAATAATGTGATTACAGCCATTGATGCCCGCATGGGTGAAATTTATCATGCAGCATATATTAAATCAGCAGATAACTGGGAGAATGTGAGTGCTCCAATACTTTGTTTACCACGGTATGCGCCGTTAATGACAGGAGATAATTGGGTTGGATGTGGCAGTGGTTTTGATAAACATTCTGATGAGTTAAAGAGTCATTACGGTAGTAGTATTAATCGTTTTGAGCTCAGTCTTTTCCCTCATGCTCGTGAAATGGCTCAATTAGCTGCACAAAGTTTTAAACAAGGGCTTGGAGTTGACCCAGTGGAGATTGCCCCAATTTATATACGCAATAAAATAGCTTTAAAGGAAAGTGAAAGATGAGTGCCCAACTAGAGGAAGTACCAAGAATAAGGCAAATGTTCGTTAAAGATTTAGATGCGGTTGTTCTGATTGAGCGAGAGGTTTTTCTTTTTCCTTGGACGAGAGGTAATTTTAGAGACTCAATAAGTTCAGGATATCATTGTTATGTATTAGAGATGGGGAATCATATCTTTGGTTATGGTGTGATGACGATTGGCGCTGATGAAGCGCACATTCTTACACTCAGTGTGGCATCAGAATGGCAAAGAGAAGGGTGGGGAGAAAAATTATTACACTATTTCATTTCTTTTTCTAAAGAGAATCAAGCGTGCTCTATATTCCTAGAGGTGCGCAAATCAAATCATGGTGCTGCAAAACTGTATGAGCAAATAGGCTTTAGACAAGTTGGAACACGAGTAGGATATTATCCTGCGATGGGTGGGCGAGAAGATGCAATCGTTATGGAATTAATTCTATGAGTGTCAGGAGCCAAGAAATGCTTAAAGAGCTTCGACTAACACCATTGTGGCGACATAGAGTGAAGGACCCAGTCAATATTTTAGCAAAGACCCCTGGCTCATCTGTTACAAAAGAAGAAGATAGAGGTTCTCATATTTTGCGTTCAGACTGGGTTCAACTTGAAGAAAATGTAGTGGGTTGTATTAGCTGTTCATTGTTTCAGGATCGCACGAAAACAGTTTTTGGTGCTGGTGATAAGAATGCTGATTGGTTATTTATTGGTGATGTGCCAAGTACAGAAGAAGATACTCAGGGTGAGCCCTTCATTGGCTCATCTGGGAAATTGTTGGATAATATGTTAGAAGCAGTCAGCCTTAAAAGAGGCGACAATATTTATATTGCAAATATTGTTAAATGTAGGCCCCCTGGTGATAGAAATCCAGATAATAGTGAGGTGCAGCAATGTGATCCCTTTCTCATAAGACAAATTGAGTTGATTAAGCCAAAACTAATTATTGTTTTGGGGGAAATTGCAGCACAGAATCTTCTTGGTACGAGTGCTACTATTGACAGTTTGCGTGGTAGCTTACATGAGTATTCTAGTATTCCTTTAATTGTTACTTATCATCCGGCCTATCTGTTACAGATACAATCTGACAAGGAGAAGGTATGGCAGGATTTATGTTTTGCTAGAAATATAATGCAAAACGAATTGAAAGACTCTTAAAGTTTTTTGTGCTCCCCAATTAGATGTAGAGAGTCTTCTTTACTTTGGTTTAGCATGTGCCAACGACGTATCAGAGTCATAGTTATTGCCACAAATGACCCGAACATGATAATTACTGAATAAATATGTACATCAAAACTAATCAATAAGGCATACATCGTCAACATGACGAGAATACTCAAGTTCTCATTAAAGTTTTGTACTGAAATAGAGTGGCCAGCGCCCATCAGGATATGGCCACGATGTTGTAGCAGCGCATTCATCGGAACCACAAAGAATCCAGCTAGGCCACCAATCAGCATAAGTAGAATAACGGCAATCCATAATTTATAGGCTATTGTCATGGCCATTACGACTACACCCATAGCTATACCAAGTGGTATTACTTTGACTGATTGTCTCAGAGAGACGAACCGTGCAGCCATTACTGCACCAACAGCAATACCTATGGCCACAATTCCTTGTAATTGTGCTGCTTTATTTAAAGGGTAATCGAGTGCCGTTTCGGCCCATTTTAATACGATAAATTGTAGAGTGGCACCTGCACCCCAGAATAATGTTGTGACTGCAAGTGAGATTTGTCCTAGCTTATCAGTCCAAAGTAAATTGAAACAATGTCTAAATTCATGTATTAGGAAAATTGGATTTTTGTTGAGAATGCGGTGAGAAACTCCAGTGTTAGGTATATATAGATTGAAGATGGCAGCTATACAATAGAATGCTGCAATAAAGATAATAGAGGCCTCTGGGATAGTGTCTACACCAGTATTTATATAAGGAAAATCAAACTCTAAAAATATCGCTGCAACTGCTGGTGTAATTAATACGCCACCTAAAACTGTTCCAATGATAATGGATGCTACAGTGAGTCCCTCAATCCAGCCATTAGCAATCACTAATTTTTCCGGAGGTAGTAATTCAGTAAGAATCCCATATTTTGCCGGAGAATATGCGGCAGCACCTAGGCCTACAACAGCGTATGCTGCAAGAGCAAAATACTGATGAGATGCCAAAAAAAGCAAACCACAGCCAGTAATCTTGATGGCATTACTTATAAACATGACTCTTCCCTTCGCCATAGAGTCAGCAAATGCTCCTACAAATGGAGCAAGAATTACATAGAATAAGACAAAGACAAATTTCAGCATAGGGGTGAGATATGCTGGGGCATGAAGATCTATCAGCAATGCAATAGCAATAACCAACAGTGCATTGTCAGCTAGCGACGAGAAAAATTGTGCCGCCATGATAGTATAAAACCCACGTTTCAAATTATTTTCTCCAAATTGCCATTAGGTATATATTGAAAAAATTTACAGTTACTGACATTTTTTTAGGCTGCAGTTTTATAACATGAAATAGCTTCGGGGCCAATTCGATTGTTATAGGCTGCTACCTACCTGTATGGTTATTAGTAAAAACTACCCTTGATACAAGATTTATGATTGAATGCTGTGTAAAGTCTGCAGTATGCATTTTACTTGTATGTTTACTAGATAAGCGATAATTTTTCTAAATATTAAACAAATGTCTCGTCCTATTCATGCCTTGATTGATCTTTCTGCACTTGAGCACAACCTTTCTGTTGTTCGTCGCCATTCCTCACGTTCAAGAGTAATGGCAGTGATAAAAGCAGATGCATACGGACATGGGTTATTACGTGCAGCTGAGGCTTTTAAGAGTGCTGATGGCTTTGCCATTTTGGAATTAGAGGCCGCAATACGTTTACGAGAAGCTGGCTATGAACATACTATATTATTAATTGAAGGTTTTTTTTCTAGGTCGGAGTTAGAATTATTTGAACGTTATCATCTTAGTACTGTAATACATAGCAATGAGCAATTAGATATGCTATCTGCTTACAAGCAACCTAGTGGATTAGATGTTTTTCTGAAATTAAATACTGGTATGAACCGTTTAGGCTATACTCCAGAACAGTTCCCTAGAGTTTTAGAGGCATTAAAGTCTAATCCTGTTATTGGTCAGATTACATTGATGACGCATTTTGCTTGTGCTGATGCCTACAAGGATAGGAGTGGGGTTACAGAACAACTAAAATGTTTTAACTCCATTACTTCAGATTTGGATTTCCCGTGTTCATTAGCCAATTCTGCGGCAATACTATCTTATCCTGAAACTCATGCTGACTGGGTTCGTCCTGGAATAATGCTATACGGTTCATCACCATTTTCCGATATATCTGCAAGTGAATTAGATTTACGTTCGGCCATGACATTAACTAGTAAAGTCATAGCGGTACAGGATCTCCATACGGGAGATAAAATTGGATATGGGCAAACGTATTGTGTAAATCGACCCATGCGCGTAGGCATCGTTGCTGGTGGATATGCAGATGGGTACCCGCGGCATGCGCCTACTGGTACACCAATCTTAGTTGATGGAATTCGCACTCGTATTATTGGGCGAGTGTCTATGGATATGTTGCATGTGGATCTGACCAATGTTGAAAATGGGGGTATTGGAAGCTCGGTTATATTTTGGGGAAAAGGGATGCCTGTAGATGAAGTTGCAGAGTCAGCTGGCACAATTAGCTATGAATTATTATGTTCTTTGTCACAGAGAATAAAGATAGAAACGTAATCTTTAAATGCCCTCAAAAAAAGTTAGCTAAGAGCCAACTTTTCTTTGAGAGTATAAAACATTATGACTATTCAATTTTAGCTTTATCTTTTAATTTTTCCAGATAAGCCTGAAATTTTTGTTGTAGTATACGTTGCTGTACTTTCTGTTTGACTTCTTTGAAAGGTGGTATTTTTAGGGGGCGCATGCCATTTGATCTAATTACATGCCAACCAAAAGAAGATTTTACAGGGGTTTGTGTTATTTCGCCTTTTTTCAATTTGACTAGAGCTTCTGCAAAAGGCTGAGCATAGCTTCTAGCAGAAGACCAGCCTAACTCACCGCCTTTGTTTTTAGATCCGTCATCTATAGATCTGTCCTTGGCAATTGCCTCAAATTTACCGCCTTTCTTGATTTTCGCAATAATATCTTTTGCTTCAGCTTCAGTACTGATCAGAATGTGACTTGGATTATATTCCTGATAACCCATAGATGCCGCGCTTACTGCTTGATATTCATCGCGAAGCTCTTTCTCACTAGGGTCATTCTTTTTGATAAAATCAGCTTGAAGTGCTCTTATTAAGACAGACTGACGAGTTATCATAATCTGTGTTGAGACATCAGGGTCTTTATCTAGTTTTTTCCTTAGGGCTTCTTGAGAAAGTACTTCCTGTTTTATTAGATCTTCTCGTATAGCCTTTCTCGTTTCAGGAGTATCTTTCTGTCCTTGAGAAACAAGGTTCTTCATTACTAATTCTAGGCGTGAATTTGGAATTTCTTTTCCATTTACCTTAGCCAAGGGCGCCGCATGAGTCGTGGTAACAACTGCAAGGACAGGCAGAAAAATTGCTGTTAATTTCAAAAATTTAATCAGTTGCATTTGGCTTCCTTTTTAGTAGATTAAATCAAAACTAAATTTCTTCGGGAGTATACGCCTTTATACTTAGTGCGTGAATATCTCTACCTACCATTTTTCCTAGAGCATCATATATTATTCTATGCCGCTCTATAGTTGATTTTTTGTAAAAATCACCTGAAACAATAGTAAGAAGAAAATGGCCGCCACCATTTTTTGCGCCTTCGTGACCTATATGCTTGCTACTTTCATCAATTATTTCAATCTTTTCCGGGTTAAGAGAACTAAGTTTCTGTTTAATTGTCTTGATTGTACTCATTCTGGCAATATTTTCCTAAATGGCTTGACTGTAACCTTTGTATATACTCCAGAAATTAAGTATGGATCAGCCTCGGCCCAAGCCCTAGCCACCTCTAATGAAATAAACTCTGCTACGATCAGGCTACCAGTAAAACCAGCTGGACCAGGATCTGAACTATCAATTGCAGGATATGGCCCTGCTAGTAATAGGCGCCCTTCATTTTGTAATATCTTAATACGTTCTAGGTGAGAAGGTCTAGATATTATACGTTTTTCTAGACTATTTGGAGCATCTTCACCATTTATTACGTAAAGCATTACGTATTATTGCCTTCATCTTCAGTTATATACTTTCCTAGCATAATCCCTTGTAACACTACAAATACTAACATTAGTCCCGTTGATCCAAATAGCTTAAAATTTACCCAAGTATCAGTTGAATAATTATATGCCACATAAAGATTAATTATACCCATTAATGCAAAGAATATTGCCCAACTGGAGTTTAGATTTCCCCATATTTTTTCTGGCAATGATATTTTTGTTCCTAACATAGCCCGGATCAAATTTTTCTTAAATACAGTGTGTGATATGAGTAGTGCACAGGTGAATATCCAATATAATACGGTTGGCTTCCATTTGATAAAAGTTTCGTCCTTTAAAATTAGTGTCGCGCTACCAAAAATAACAATAATAACTAGGCTTATCCATTGCATTTTTTCAATCTTATGATGACGAAACCAAGTCCATATTATTTGTATAAAAGTTGCAGCAATAGCTACAGCAGTTGCTGCATATATTCCATACAGCTTAAATGCAATAAAGAATAGTATGACCGGGAAAAGGTCAAAAAGAAATTTCATAAATCTAGACTCGTAAGGTTTACTAATAAATAGAACAACCAGATTATGGTGGCTATGCTTGGAAAAATCTATATAAGATGTGTAATTTCTTACAAATTTATACTGCGCCCGCCATCTACTGCTAATATCTGCCCTGTAATATAAGGGGCTTCTGAAATTAAGAAAAATACTGCTTTAGCTATGTCACTTGGTTCACCTACTCGCTTCAGGAGGGTCTTGTTGATGATGCGCTGACGTGTTATTTGATCTGACCATTCCCCGTTCTCTGGCCAGAGAATTGGTCCTGGAGAAATGCCATTTACTCTGACTTCAGGAGCTAACTCTAGCGATAGAGATCTGGTTAATGTAGCTAATCCACCTTTAGCTGAACTGTAAACCAGATATTTTTTTAGGGGCCATTCAGAATGAATATCAATTATGTTAATAATACAACCATGTTGCTTTTTTAGATGTGGTGCTGCTGCTTGAGATAGAAAGAGGGGGGCCTTTAAATTACATCCAATAAGATCATCCCATGATTTTTCTGTTATCTTCCCAATAGGCGAAGAGTAGAAGCTAGAGGCATTATTAATAAGGGAATCGATTCTACCAAAATGGTTTAATGTTTCATTAATTAGAATTGGCAGCTGGGCTGTATCAAGTAAGTCAGCTTGAATTATCGCAACTGATCCGGGACGTATTTGGTTAAGTTTAGTTTGAAGTGCTTGAGCTTCCTTTTCAGAGGATCGGTAATGTATCATGAGACTCATGCCCTCAGAGTGTAGTTTCTGACAGATAGTTTCACCTATGCGTCTTGTGCCTCCAGTAATGAGTATAATTTTATCTTGCATCGCAGTCCCCTATTGGGTATTTCTGATAATCTATATCAACAACCAGAAGTTAAATGTATTAACAAGTTACCTTGTGTCATCACACTATTTAGCAGTCAGTCTCTTATTTAGGATTCCTAAAGTTTAGATAATTTACCTTAAAGAAACACTTACGCCGATGCCGTTACTACCAACACCAGATGAATCTGCTCTAAAGCATAGTTCTGCTGTAAAAAATATGATCTGTTCAGAGATTACCACGGCAGGGGGGTGGATTCCATTTGTACGTTATATGGAGCTCGCAATCTATGCGCCTGGAATGGGATATTACTGTTCTGGCACGACTAAATTTGGCTGTGCCGGAGATTTTGTAACTGCACCAGAAGTTTCTTCATTATTTGGTAGAACCATTGCCCAACAAGCTGTACAAATAATAGAGAGTGTCGGTGAAGATAAGAGTGACATTCTAGAATTTGGAGCTGGAACCGGTAAGCTCGCACTTGATATATTACTTGAGTTAGAAAGTCTAAACAGGCTGCCAAGGCACTATTTTATTCTTGAAGTAAGTGGAGAGCTGCAGGAGAAGCAGAATAAATTATTTGCTAAATTTGCACCTCATCTTCTGTCTCGGGTCCAATGGCTGGAACAGCTCCCAACCAAATTTAAGGGTTTAATACTTGCAAATGAGGTGCTTGACGCCATGCCGGTTCATTTAGTGACGAGGCGTGATAATGATTTATTCGAGCGTGGTGTGGTGTGGGATGGCAAGAGGTTTGAGTGGAGTGACCGTTTGCTGGTTGAGGGGGAACTCTTTAAAATCGCAGAAGAAATAATTCCTCTGGCTAGTCTTGATAATAAAAATATTGAAATCTATATTAGTGAAATCAATCTTTCAGCACGTGGTTTTATTAGAAGTATTGCAAATATTTTAGAGAAGGGAGCAGTAGTTCTCATCGATTATGGCTTTGGGCGTGACGAGTACTATCATGAGCAACGTAATCGGGGCACGATGATGTGTCACTACCGACACCATGCTCATGATGATCCATTTTATTTTCCGGGGTTGCAGGATATAACAAGCCATGTAGATTTTACTGCTATTACTGATGTGGCTGTAGGGGAGGGGTTAGAGTTATTAGGTTACACTTCTCAGGCACAATTTCTTATTAACTGTGGGATCACTGAAATTCTCTCACGAATACCAGTAGAAAATACAAGTGACTACTTACCTATGGCCAATCAAATGCAGAAATTAGTAAGCCCTGCTGAAATGGGTGAATTATTCAAGGTGATTGCTTTAGGTAAAGATAACCAGCAGTCCCTTATTGGATTTGAGAATGGAGATAAGAGCTTCTTATTAGAAAAAGATATGTAATCTTATTCTAGCTATTAATCAGAAAGAACTTGGTTCCTAACAAACAAATAAAATAGATTATTTCTTTGGCATATAAAGATCAGTTATCGACCCCTCTGCTATCTCGGCAGCAAAGTTAATAGTTTCTGATAATGTCGGGTGTGGATGAATAGTTAAACTAATGTCTTCCATATCTGTACCCATTTCTAGTGCAAGGACCGTTTCAGAAATCAATTCTCCTGCATTAATGCCAACAATCCCTGCACCGAGCAAGCGGCGCGTGTTTTTATCGAATAGTAATTTTGTCATACCCTCATCGCGTCCCATAGCTATCGCGCGGCCACTAGCGGCCCATGGGAAGCTAGCTTTTTCATAATCAATTCCCTGATTCTTTGCCTCAATCTCAGTTAAGCCCATCCAAGCTATTTCTGGATCTGTATATGCTACTGAAGGAATAGTGCGGACATCAAAGGCAGCTTTCTGCCCTGCTATAATTTCTGCGGCAAGTTTCCCCTCATGCGTTGCTTTATGAGCAAGCATTGGCTCTCCCACAATATCGCCGATACCAAAAATATTCGGAACGTTTGTTCGTAGCTGGTTATCAACTGGAATGAAGCCTTGTTTAGTAACATGGACCCCCGCATTTTCTGCTTCTATAGCGTGTCCATTAGGACGGCGTCCGACTGCAACTAAAATGCGATCATAAGTCTTAGTCCCAGGAGATTCCTCTCCTTCGAAGGTAACTTTTAACCCGTTTTGCTGATGGCTTTGAATATGGCCTAGGTGCTGAGATCGGCATTTCTACTG
>JAAZZR010000024.1 GCA_014237605.1 Nitrosomonadaceae bacterium
ATAAGTGACCAAGCGCGCTGTATGTATTTAGCTGAATTGGCTTTGGAATTTTCAATGGCACAATTGAACTCTGATGGTAATTTTTTAGTCAAAGTATTCCAGGGTTCAGGCTTTGAGCAGTTTATGAAGGCCATGCGTATGTCATTTAAAAAGGTGGTGACAAGAAAACCTAAGGCATCACGTGGTCGTAGTAATGAAATATATTTGCTGGGACTAAAGAAACATGGGGAAATACCGTAGCCCTTCGCTCTAATAGGGTGAGATGTATTTCAGATTAATGCACTCTCTGTTTTAAATCTACGAATGGGTTTAAAATAGGAAATTAAGAACTTTCACGGAGCAACCCAAGGAGCTATCTTGAACAATCTCGTTAAAAACATGGTTATTTGGCTAGTGATTGCGCTGGTATTAATGACGGTGTTTAATCAATTCAGTACGCGCCAAACTGCGCAGGCACCAATGGAATATTCTCAGTTCATCGATGAGGTGAAACTAGGCAGAATAGCCAAGGTAACTATTGAAGGACGTACACTTAAAGGTATCAAGGCAGATGGTAGAAGATTTACCACGTACTCTCCTGCTGACCCTTGGATGGTAAGTGATTTGCTTAAAGCAGGTGTGGTCGTTGAAGCTAAGCCTGATGAGGAACCATCAGTATTGATGAATATCTTTGTATCGTGGTTCCCAATGTTGTTGCTAATAGGCGTATGGATCTTCTTCATGCGTCAAATGCAGGGCGGTGGAAAAGGCGGCGGGGCCTTCTCATTCGGTAAGAGTAAGGCTCGTATGATGGATGAGAATAGTAACGATATAACTTTTGCCGACGTAGCTGGCTGTGAAGAAGCTAAAGAAGAGGTATCAGAATTAGTTGAATTTCTACGTGACCCAACCAAATTCCAAAAACTTGGCGGTCATATTCCGCGTGGCGTATTAATGGTTGGCAGTCCAGGTACAGGTAAGACCTTGCTGGCACGTGCGGTCGCAGGTGAGGCAAAGGTGCCTTTCTTCACTATTTCAGGATCAGACTTTGTTGAGATGTTTGTTGGTGTAGGTGCTGCACGAGTGCGAGATATGTTTGAGCAAGCTAAAAAAAGTTCTCCTTGCATTATCTTTATTGATGAAATCGATGCGGTTGGCCGCAAGCGTGGCTCAGGAATGGGTGGCGGTAACGATGAGAGAGAGCAAACTTTAAATGCATTATTGGTTGAAATGGATGGTTTTGAGGGCACGGATGGTGTGATTGTAATAGCAGCGACCAATCGTGCTGATGTTCTTGATGAGGCATTGCTACGTCCTGGTCGGTTTGATCGGCAAGTGACAGTTCCGCTGCCTGATATCCGCGGGCGCGAACAAATTCTTCATGTCCATATGCGAAAAGTGCCAATTTCTCCCGATGTTCGTGCGGATATTATTGCACGAGGTACACCCGGAATGTCCGGTGCTGATTTGGCAAATTTGGTAAATGAAGCAGCACTCTTTGCGGCACGAGCTAACAAAAGGCTTGTGGATATGGATGACTTTGAGAAGGCTAAAGACAAGATATTTATGGGTGCGGAACGGCGTTCAATGATAATGCCAGAACAAGAGAAACGTAATACTGCTTATCATGAGTCCGGGCATGCTGTAGTCGCGGAGCTTCTTCCTAAAACTGATCCGGTACATAAAGTTACTATTATTCCACGGGGGCGCGCATTGGGAGTAACAATGCAATTACCTGTTGAAGACCGTTTCAGCATGGATCGCGAAGAGATACTTCAAACTATAGCCGTATTATTTGGCGGACGTATTGCTGAAGAAGTATTTATGAAGCAGATGACCACAGGTGCATCTAATGATTTTGAGCGCGCTACACAGATGGCTAGGAATATGGTTACTCAATGGGGGATGTCTGAATCACTTGGTCCAATGGTGTATGGAGACAATCAAGGTGAAGCCTATAACCCTATGATTGCTAGTAATAATATGAGTGAAGCAACAATGAAAAATGTGGATGAAGAAGTTCGTCGCATAATAGATCAACAGTACGCTCTTGCTCGTAAATTGATTGAAAAAAACAGAGAAAAGATAGAGGTTATGGCAAAAGCTTTGCTGGAATGGGAAACCATAAACTCTGATCAAATCAGAGATATTATGGAAGGCCGTGACCCGAGCCCACCAAAACCAGCCCAATCCTCACCAGTTCCACCGAAAGATGATCCAACGCCACCTGGATCACCTGCAGAAGCTACTGAGGCTACTGATGCTCCTAAGGCTCCTAAGGCTCCTAAGGCTCCTAAGGCTCCTAAGGCTCCTAAGGCTCCTGCGGCTCCTGCGCCGGAAGCATAAAAATATACAAAAAGGGCGTGTAAAACTTACCGTTCTGTTATATAACAGCTGTCTATTTCATAGGTCTTCATAAATAATTAAAGAGAAAAATTCGGGTAGTATAGGATTATGGAATCTTATGCTACCCGAGCCTGATCTCGGTCCCTCCATTGCAAAATATTCTAGAATTTTCTTCCTATAGCACTCCTCTTGTGATGGGAATTGTGAACATAACACCTGATTCCTTCTCTGATGGTGGTTTATACACATCTACTGATGATGCCGTACTTCATGCTGTACGATTGATTGAGGAAGGTGCAGACATTCTGGATATTGGTGGCGAATCAACCCGACCTGGTAGTGTTCCTGTCTGCGTTGAAGAAGAGCTGAGACGTGTTCTCCCTGTTGTACAAGCCCTAGCTAACAATGGTACCCCGATTTCTGTTGATACCTCTAAGCCGGAAGTGATGTGTGCAACGATAAAAGCTGGCGCGACTATGATTAATGACATTAATGCTCTGCGGTCACCTGGAGCACTTAAAATTGTTGCAGATGGAGGTGTAACAGTATGCCTAGTACATATGCAAGGAGAACCAAAATATATGCAATCAGATCCTCAATATAAGGATGTGATATTAGAAGTAAAAGATTTTTTACAGCAACGTATAGATGCAGTGGAGGCTGCGGGAATAGTGAGAGAGCGAATAGTAATAGACCCTGGATTTGGGTTTGGTAAAGCTCTCAAACATAATCTTAAGTTACTACGATACCTTGATCAATTCACAGATATGGGTATGCCTATTTTAGCAGGGCTATCGCGTAAATCTATGTTAAGAGAGATCACTGGGAACAAAAAAGGGGACCTGGTTTCTTCCAGCGTTTCGGCAGCCTTGCTGGCAGCAATCAATGGCGCCAGGATTCTACGGGTACATGATGTAAAAGCAACAAAAGATGCCCTGAAGGTTTACAATGCTGTAACTAGTTAGACGGAAAAAATGATAAGGTAATGACGGTTTGAAGAGTTTTGTGAGTTTATTCATTAATGGATGTTATATTGCCTAAAAATTTTTTCGGAACTGATGGTATACGTGGGCGGGTAGGAGAAGATCCTATTACGCCAGAATTCTTTATGCACTTAGGTTATTCTGCAGGGAAAGTACTCGTTTCAGATGACAGGTACCTGACTAAAGATAAACGTCCCGCAGCATTGATTGGAAAAGATACGCGCATATCAGGCTATATGTTAGAGTCAGCGCTAGAGGCGGGACTGTCTGCCGCTGGAGTGGATGTGCTGTTAACTGGCCCAATGCCTACCCCGGGCGTTGCTTATCTAACCTGTGCGCTTAGATTACAAGCTGGAATCGTCATTTCAGCATCACACAATTCATTTGAAGATAACGGTATTAAGTTTTTTTCTTCCTCCGGCAACAAGTTATCCGATAAGACTGAAAAAAATATTGAAGCTGGTTTAAGCGCACCGTTAATACCTGTGTCGTCTGCCCATCTTGGCAAAGCGAGGCGAGTTAACGATGCACCTGGACGTTATATAGAATTTTGCAAAAGTGCCTTTCCGTATCACCTTGATTTGCATGGCATGCGTATCGTGGTTGATTGCGCCCATGGGGCGGCTTACCATATTGCTGGTCATGTATTACATGAGCTAGGCGCGGATGTAGTTCTTATTGGGGCCGAGCCTGATGGGCTGAATATTAATCAAGAATATGGTGCCACGCATAGTGCAACAATACAACAAGCTGTTAAAAAGCATAAAGCTGATATTGGTATTGCACTTGATGGGGACGGAGATCGTTTAATCATGGCCGATAATAAAGGCCAGATCTACGATGGCGATCAGTTAGTCTGCATCATAGCTAAACACCGCCAGAATGATGATTCGTTAAATGGTGGAGTAGTAGGCACCTTGATGACTAATCTCGCTATAGAAAACTATTATAAGAAATCAGGCATTCCTTTTACTCGCGCTAAAGTTGGAGACAGGTATGTGTTGGAGTTATTACAAGAGAAAGGATGGGAGTTAGGAGGAGAAGGGTCTGGTCACATAATCTGCCTTGACAAACATAGCACAGGTGATGGAATTATTTCTGCATTACAGGTATTGCATGCAATGAAAGACGCTAACAAAACGCTGGCAGAGCTTTTACGTGGTGTTGCGCTTTATCCACAACAACTTATCAATATAAAAATAACAAAAGGGTTCGACTTTCTTGCCATTAAATCAGTTAAGGCCGCTCAGATAAAGGCCGAGAATAACCTTGAGAAAAAGGGTCGTGTATTAATACGGGAATCTGGGACCGAGCCACTTGTACGGGTAATGGTAGAGGGCGAATCAAAACAAAAAGTTAATCACTGGGCTGAGTATATTTCCAATATTTTAAGAAAAGAAATAAATCTATAAAACTAATATTAGTGTCCTATTCATAGCAGCAAATAGTTATTTGAGATATTTATGCTGATTTAATATTGGTCAATATTCCCAAGATCTGCATCTTAAATTACATTCGCTGGTATAATTTTCCCTGTCTCTTTATTTCTCTATTTCTCTAAGGAAAAAAACTGTGCCAGTTGTTCGTCTACCGGATGGTTCGGAGCGTAAATTTGATCAGCCTGTAACGGTGATGGACGTTGCTACGTCAATTGGTACTGGACTAGCGCGTGCAGCGATAGCAGGTAAAATAAATGGTAAGTTAGTAGACACATCTGACCTCATTAAGGACGATAGTGATCTGTCTATTGTGACTGAGAAAGATGCAGACGGGCTAGAAATTATTCGACATTCCAGCGCACATTTGCTAGCGCATGCAGTAAAAGAATTATTCCCAGGCGCTCAGGTCACGATCGGACCGGTAATTGAAAATGGGTTCTACTATGACTTTTCTTACAAACGCCCTTTCACATTAGATGATCTGCAGGCAATTGAAATACGTATGTCTGAAATCAGTAAATATAGCTTGAAAATAGAGCGTAAGGTTCTAGAACGGTCTGAAGCGATTAAGTTTTTTAAAGACCAGAATGAACACTATAAAGCTCAAATTATTGAGGCTATACCAGGCAATGAAGAAGTATCACTTTATTCGCAAGGAAGCTTCACTGATCTTTGCCGTGGCCCACACGTCCCAGTAACTTCTAAGCTTAAATTTTTTAAGTTGATGAAGGTAGCTGGCGCATATTGGCGCGGAGATTCTAATAATGAAATGTTGCAAAGAATTTACGGTACAGCGTGGACTAAAAAAGAAGACCAGGACGCCTATCTTCTTCGTCTTGAAGAGGCTGAGAAAAGGGATCATCGCAGGCTAGGGAAGCAATTGGATTTATTTCATATTCAGGAAGAAGCTCCTGGTATGGTATTTTGGCACCCTAAAGGATGGAGCCTTTGGCAGCAGATAGAGCAATATATACGAGAGATACTTAAAGAAAACTTCTATCAGGAAATTCGGACACCCCAGGTACTTGATAAGTCTTTATGGGAGCGGTCTGGACATTGGGAGAATTTTCGTGAAAATATGTTTACTACGCATTCGGAAGAACGTAACTTTGCGATTAAACCAATGAATTGCCCTGGTCATGTTCAGGTATTTAATCAAGGGTTAAAGAGTTATCGTGATTTGCCATTACGATTAGCAGAATTTGGTTCATGTCACCGTAATGAACCTTCAGGTGCATTGCATGGTCTTATGCGAGTACGTGGGTTTACCCAAGATGATGCGCATATTTTCTGTACCAGCGCCCAAATACAAGACGAGGTAGTGAGTTTCATTGATCTATTGCAGAAGGTTTATACGGACTTTGGTTTCAAAGAAATTCTAGTAAAGTTATCAACGCGTCCACAAATGCGGGTTGGTTCAGAGAAGCAATGGGATGAAGCAGAAAATGCATTGGAGCTGGCGCTAAATTACAAAAAACTTAACTGGGAGCTAGAAGCAGGCGAGGGTGCTTTTTATGGTCCGAAAATTGATTTTTCTTTAAAAGATAGTATTGGAAGGTTATGGCAATGCGGCACTCTACAGCTTGATTTTTCTATGCCAGAAAGATTGGGAGCAGAATTTGTTGCTGAAGATAATTCTCGTCAAATTCCAGTAATGCTTCATCGGGCAATTCTGGGATCATTAGAACGCTTCATTGGTATACTCATAGAAAATCATGCTGGAGCCTTGCCTTTGTGGCTTTCTCCTTATCAAGTGGTCGTCCTTAATATCTCTGAAAAACAAGAAAATTATGCAAAAGAAGTAACAGATGAACTTAAGCGTAGCGGCATTCGGGTACATGCGGACTTGAGAAATGAAAAAATTCCCTATAAAATACGGGAGCACAGTTTGCAGAAGCTGCCTTACCAGATCATTGTGGGGGGCAAAGAAGTAGAAACAAAAACGGTTTCAATACGAACTAGATCTGGCTCTGATCTTGGTCAAATGACTATTCAAGCATTGATTGATCGTCTTAAATTAGAGATATCTACAAAGATAGGCTCAGTTTAATTTATTTAATAAATTCGGGGAACTACTATAGCTCAGGAAAAAGCGGCACGTATTAATCATGAAATTAACGCGCCAGAAGTGCGGTTAATTGGTGTGGAAGGAGAACAGATAGGCGTTGTTACTCTGGAAGTTGCTACATCTATGGCGGATGAAGCTGAAATAGACCTGGTAGAAATTGCCCCTACCGCTCAACCTCCGGTATGCCGTTTAATGGATTATGGTAAATTCCGTTATCAAGAAAGCAAGAGAAAACATGAGGCTAAGCTTAAGCAAAAACAAGTACAGATCAAAGAAGTAAAGTTCCGCCCGAATACCGATGATGGCGACTATAATATTAAGCTTCGTAACTTAATTAATTTTCTGGCCGAGGGAGACAAAGCTAAGGTAACCCTTCGTTTTCGTGGGCGTGAAATGGCACATCAAGAGTTTGGCATACGCTTACTTGAACGAGTAAGAGATGACTTGGCAGAATATGCAGTGGTTGAGCAATGGCCTAGAATGGAAGGTAGGCAAATGGTAATGGTTTTATCACCTAAAAAGAAAGAGGCGATAGTTACCAAGAATAAAGAAATCAAAGTGAAAGTGAAAGCGAAAGGGGTTGGCTCTAATTTAGCTGAGGAGCTTGGTGACACAAAACAGAATACTAAGAACTTAGAGCCAGAATTAAAGGAAGAAGCTAAAGCAGTTTCTGAGAAACTTTAATATTTAGTTTATGATCGTATAGAGATCTTAAGCTAATTAAGATTTACAAAAACAAGTGATGTTTAGGTTATGAAAGTACTCCGGTTAGGGGACACCTAGCACCATATAAAAAAATAGGGGTTACGTTATGCCAAAAATGAAGACTAAGCGGGGCGCCGCTAAGCGTTTTAAAGTTAGGCCTGGCGGTAGTGTCAGGCGTTCATATGCATTCAAACGTCATATTCTGACAAAAAAGACTACTAAGCTTAAACGCCATTTGAGAGGAACTACTGAAATTCATTTTAGTAACATAGCGTCTGTGCATGCTATGTTACCCTACGCTTAAGGAGAACTATCATGCCAAGAGTAAAACGTGGTGTAACTGCTCATGCACGTCATAAAAAGATATTGGATCAAGCAAAAGGATATCGTGGGCGTCGCAAAAATGTTTATCGAGTCGCAAAAGAAGCGGTGATGAAAGCAGGAGAATATGCTTACCGTGATCGACGTAATAAAAAGCGTGTTTTTCGTGCCCTTTGGATAGCTCGTATTAATGCTGCGACACGTGAATGTGGCTTATCTTATAGCGTATTTATGAATGGGCTTAAGAAATCCTCAATCGAAGTGGATCGGAAAGTATTAGCTGATATTGCTGTCTTTGACAAGCCTGCTTTCGTGAAATTAGTTGAGCAAGCAAAGTCTAGCCTTGCTTCATAGCCTAGTCATAGGAAAATAGTAATTAGAGGCTAGGGGGAGACTTCGGCCTCTTTTCTTTTATAGATAGTTAATGGCTGTCCTACATTTATGTTCTTATGAACAATCTAGAAAATCTGCTTAATGAAGCAACGCTCCTGTTTGATAGCATAGATAATATTAGTGACCTTGAACAGGCAAAAGCACGCTATCTTGGTAAGAGCGGCGCGTTAACTGAAATACTAAAGGGACTAAAAAATCTTTCTCCAGAAGAGCGCCCAATTATGGGTGGTCAGATTAATAAGCTAAAAGAGGCATTGGAAACTAGATTAAATTATCGTCGCGAGTTAATTTTATCTAAAAAAATGGAAGAGCAATTAGCTGGAGAAGCACTTGATGTAACCTTGCCTGGGCGCGGGGCAGGAATGGGTGGCTTGCACCCCATAACAAAGACATTAGAAAGAATCGAAACTTTATTTAGTTCAATGGGTTTTGCTGTGGCTTCTGGCCCTGAGATTGAAACTGATTTTTATAATTTTACTGCGCTTAATATTCCGGAAGATCATCCCGCACGAGCAATGCATGATACATTCTATATTGCTGAAGAAGAGAATAAGCACCTGCTGCGTACCCATACATCTCCAGTTCAGATCCGTTACATGCAGAATAAAAATCCACCTGTCAGAGTGATAGCTCCGGGGCGGGTCTACCGTTGCGATTCAGATGTCACTCATACGCCTATGTTCCATCAAGTAGAAGGTCTATGGATAGATGAAAATGTAAATTTCTCATCTTTAAAGGGAATATTAATAGATTTTATTACACAATTTTCAGAGAATAATGATTTATCAACAAGGTTCCGTCCTTCCTTTTTCCCATTTACGGAGCCTTCAGCTGAAATGGATATTAGTTGTGTTATGTGTAATAACAAGGGATGCAGAGTATGTGGTCATACTGGTTGGCTAGAGGTCCTAGGTTGTGGCATGGTGCATCCTGAAGTCCTAAGACATGCCAATATAGATAGTGAGAAATACAATGGTTTTGCTTTTGGTATGGGTGTAGAGCGATTAGCAATGCTTAGGTATGGAATAAGTGATATACGAATGTTTTTCGAAAATGATTTACGTTTCTTAAAGCAGTTTAATTAAAATTATAAATTGTATTTCCTGCAATAATAAATCGCTATGAAATTTCCTGAGAGCTGGCTTCGTACTTTAGTGAATCCGCCAATTTCCAGCAGCGAATTAGCGCATTCTCTTACGATGGCTGGCTTGGAAGTAGAGGCTGTGGAGTCTGCGGCGCCTGACTTTAATAAGGTGGTGGTCGCTGAAATATTGGCAGTAAATAAACATCCTAACGCCGATCGGTTAAATATCTGTCAGGTAAGTGTAGATGAATCTATAAATAAAGAGTCCTTGCAAATTGTCTGTGGGGCTAGCAATGTTATTGTTGGAGCCAAAGTGCCGTGTGCGTTAATTGGCGCGCGCCTTCCTAATATGGTCATTAAACGGGCTAAGGTGCGTGGAGTAGACTCATTTGGCATGCTATGTTCTGCTAACGAATTAGGAATAACTGAAGAGGCTGAAGGTTTGTTGCTGCTTCCTAAGGACGCTCCAACCGGTGAAGATTTTCGCAATTATTATGATCTTGACGACAAACTCTTTACGCTAAACTTAACCCCTAACCGTGCTGACTGTTTGGGAATATTAGGTATAGCGAGAGAAGTAGCAGCAATTTCTTCTGAAAAACTTATTCTGCCTGAAATTAATCTGGTTAAAGCTGGAAATAGTGATGCCCTGGCTGTTTGTATAGATGAACCAGATGTATGCCCGTTGTATTGTGGCAGAGTAATACGAGATATCGATTTGGGAGCATCGACCCCAACTTGGATGATCCGCCGTCTGGAGCGAGGTGGAATTCGTCCGATCAATGCAGTAGTAGATGTAACTAATTATGTGATGTTGGAAATTGGTCAGCCTTTACATGCTTTTGATATGGAGAAAATTACTGATAAATTCTCCGGAATTATTCATGTGCGCTATGCTAATTCTGGTGAAAAACTGCAACTATTAAATGGTGAGGAAATATTATTGCAGCCTGATATGTTGCTTATTTCTGATGAAACCAAACCCCTAGCATTAGCTGGAATTATGGGGGGGGACGAAAGTAAGGTCGATCTTGGTGCTACTGACCTATTTCTAGAAAGTGCATTTTTTCTACCTAAAGTAATAGCAGGAAAGCATACTCAGCTTGGAATTAGTTCTGACTCTGCTCACCGTTTCGAACGTGGAGTAGATTTTGGAGCTACACGCATAGCCATGGAAAGGGCCACAGGATTAATAATTGATATCTGTGGTGGCTATTCCGGTCCAATTACTGAAATAAAAGGGGAGTTGCCGAAACGTAAATCTATTCCCTTGCGTGAAGAAAGAGTGCGGCGCATATTGGGTATCAAGCTTGAGCTATCTAAGATAACCGAGATATTGCAACGATTACAATTTGATTTTTCAGTTAAAAATACAACATTTGATGTAACGCCTCCAACATATCGTTTTGATTTGGCTATTGAGGAAGACTTGATTGAAGAAGTTGCGCGTATTTATGGTTACCATAATATTCCTGCTGGCTTGCCAAATGCAAATGTAAATATACTACCTTATACTGAAGCAGTAAAAACTCCAATGGAGTTACGAAAAATTTGTGTGACACGTGATTACCAGGAAGTAACTAATTATGCATTTGTAGATGTAGAGTGGGAGAGGAATTATTCAAATAATTCTTCCCCAGTAATGCTAAAGAATCCTATTTCTAGCCAATTAAATGCAATGCGTAGTAATTTAGTTGGGGGGCTCATTTCGAACTTGAAATTTAACCTTAACCGCAAACAAACTAGAGTGCGAATATTTGAAGTTGGTTCTTGTTTCTTAAAGGAAGCAGGCTGTTATGCGCAATCTGAAAAATTAGGCGGGTTATGCTATGGGGGTATTGTAGCAGAGCAGTGGGGTTCTTCTGATCGTAATACAGATTTTTATGATGTAAAGTCTGATATTGAGGCATTGTTTTGGCCGGAGGTCATAAATTTTGAAATAACAGCTCATCCTGCGCTACATCCTGGAAAATCATCACAAATCCTTATGGGGGGAAAAATAGCGGGGTGGATAGGAGAGCTTCATCCTAAATTACAACAAGAATCAGCTCTACCACAGCCTGTTATCTTATTTGAACTTGATTTGGATATTTTAACTAAGCGGACTGTGTCAAAAGCGGGGAAAATTCCAAAATACCCATCCGTACGACGTGATATTGCTGTAATAGTAGCAGATAATATTAGTGTTAGCTCTATACTCCAGAGTATGAATGGCCTTAATTCCCCTATAATTCTAGAAATTGCCCTGTTTGATATTTATCGCGGGAATGGAGTTGATAATGGTAAAAAAAGTCTTGCATTCCGCGTGTTATTACAAGATACTAAAAAAACATTGACTGATGATGAAGCAGATTCAGTTACGAAGAGATTAATTAAGATTCTAGAAAATAAATTTGAGGCAAAGCTCCGTAATTAAATATAAGCACTAAAAGTTTAGTT
The DNA here is from genome assembly GCA_014237605.1 of Nitrosomonadaceae bacterium. Classification (GTDB taxonomy): domain Bacteria; phylum Pseudomonadota; class Gammaproteobacteria; order Burkholderiales; family Nitrosomonadaceae; genus BJGV01. Next base: position 11,758 of record JAAZZR010000024.1, read on the forward strand.
CAAGAATTAATGCGTAAGGGGGGGGAAGGTATGACCTTAACAAAAGCTGAATTAGCAGATTTATTATTTGAGAAAGTTGGCTTAAACAAGCGCGAATCCAAAAATATGGTCGACTCCTTTTATGAAGAGGTTCGTGCCGCATTACAAAGTGGTGATGGAGTAAAATTATCAGGATTTGGAAATTTTCAGTTGCGTGAGAAGCCCCAGCGCCCTGGTCGTAATCCAAAAACTGGAGAAGAGGTTCAAATAACTGCACGACGCGTGGTAACTTTTCACGCTAGTCAAAAACTGAAGGCAATGGTGGAAAAAACTCAGAATGGGAAACATATTACCTAGTAGTGCTTTGCCGCCTATTCCGGAAAAACGTTATTTCAACATAGGCGAAGTCGGTGAGTTATGTAGTGTCAAGCCGCATGTGTTGCGTTATTGGGAACAAGAATTCTCACAATTAAATTCCATTAAACGGCGAGGTAACCGTCGATATTATCAGCACCATGAAGTATTATTAATCCGTCATATTCGAGAATTACTCTACGAACAAGGCTTTACCATTAGTGGTGCGCGTGGACGACTGGGGCAGAAGGATCTCTTTGAGCCAACATCAAACTCGGAGAATCATTCTTCTGTCTCCGAGGATCTTGCTCAAGTCAATTTAACAGTTTTACAGGGCGAGATTGAAAGTGTTGTGTCTTTTCTTAGGTCATGAATAGTTGATTCCTGTTTCTGTTAGAGGAGACGCTAAAATCGATTTCTAAACATCTGGGCTTGTTGCTATAATCCGCAACTTCGGGGCGTAGCGCAGTCTGGTAGCGTACTTGCATGGGGTGCAAGTGGTCGGAGGTTCGAATCCTCTCGCCCCGACCATTTAAGTGGTTTATTAATCAATTGTTATATATAAATTTAGCTTGGAATTAGTTGAACTGCTTACTTCGTTTTCTAAATAATTTAAAAATAAATTGGCCTTTTGCAAATGCGCATATTGCTCAGTAACGATGACGGGTATTTAGCGCCAGGTTTGGCACAGCTTGCGGAGGAATTATCTTCTATTGCAGATATAGTGGTAGTAGCGCCAGAGCGTGACCGTAGCGGTGCGAGTAATTCCCTTACGCTAGATCGTCCCCTTAGTTTGCATAAATCTCACAATGGTTTTTATTATGTAAACGGCACGCCAACAGACTGTGTGCACCTAGCAGTTACTGGGATGCTAGATACGTTACCTGATATGGTGATATCAGGTATAAACGATGGCGCAAATATGGGTGACGATACTATTTATTCGGGAACGGTAGCTGCTGCTACAGAAGGCTTTCTATTAGGGATACCTTCTCTTGCTATATCTCTTGCAAATGTTTCTGATAAAAATTTCTCTACTGCGGCGCTTGTTACAGTAGATATTGTGCAGCGATTTAGAAAAAATAATTTTCATGAGCCAATACTGCTTAATATAAATGTACCAGATATTTCATATAATGATCTGAAAGGAATTGAAGTCACACGTCTTGGGCGAAGACATAAAGCAGAGCCGGTAGTCAAGTCAGAGAACCCACGTGGTGAGGCGGTATACTGGGTAGGTGCTGCCGGTGCCGTTCAGGATGCAAGTGAAAATACAGATTTTCATGCAATTCAAAAAGATATGGTATCACTAACACCATTACAAATTGACCTGACTCAATATACGCAGCTAGAAACGGTTAAGCAGTGGTTAAAATAATATGTGCAGATGGGAAATATTTAGTACTTTGAAGTTCAACATCTAAAGAGATACTGAGTTTGAGTTTATATCATTCTGGCATTGGCATGACTTCTCAGCGTACACGCGCGCGAATGATTGACCGTTTACGAGTTCAAAATATAGAGGATGAGGTGGTTCTGGCAGCAATGAACTCTATTCCCCGTCATTTATTTGTCGAGGAAGCTCTCGCAAGCCGTGCTTACGATGATGTCGCACTCCCCATTAATTTTGGACAAACCATCTCAAACCCATTTATTGTAGCGCGAATGAGCGAGCTACTACATGCAGGTCCAAACCTTGGCAAAGTTCTTGAGGTCGGGACAGGTTGTGGTTACCAGACGACTATCTTGGCTCAGCTTGCACGTGAGGTTTACTCAATCGAACGTATTGGTCCTTTATTAAGTCGAACTCGTTCTCGTTTAAGAGAGTTCCGTCTGAATAATGTACGATTGAAGCATGCAGATGGACTTCAGGGTTTGCCTGAGGTTGGGCCATTCGATGGTATTATTATGACAGCTGCAACTACGCATGTTCCTTCTGCATTGCTGGCGCAATTAGCAATCGGTGGTAGAATGGTTTATCCAAAAGGCAGTCAAAAACAGCACTTATGTGTAATCGAACGCAACTTGCAGGGCTATATAGAAACTATTTTGGACGAAGTAAGGTTTGTACCAATACTTCCTGGTATCGTAAAAAATTAAACTATGTCTTCAAGAGAAGGTGTGAATGAAGAAAGGTGAGATGAGGCCGGTTAATCAAGCATTATTTGCTACAAAGGTTGGTAGGCGCTACAAGCAAGTCCTTTATGATAGGAAGTTTGTATTCAATCTTATATTGCTTCCGTCTCTTATCTGTCTTTTGCTAGTGGGGTGCGTATCAACTCGACATTCTTCATCTGGTAAAAATACGCCGCAGAAAGCTGGCCATTCTAAAGAAAGTAGTCAAAGTCATACTGTGCGAAAGGGTGATACCCTATATAGCATTGCGCAAATCTATGATATAGATTATCAGGATTTAGCAAAATGGAATAATCTAGAAAATCCTGGCGCTATAAATATTGGCCAACAACTTAGGCTGTCCTCGCCTAATATAATGGTTAAACCAGCTATTTTTGCACTTCCTGATCCGGAGTCATTGCCAACAGTACAGCAACCTATTTCGGAATCTACTTCTGCCGCCACTCTATTGAAAACAGAGCCTAAGGCATTGAAGCTTCCATATTCGAAACAAGCTATAGCAACATTAAAGGCACCTGAGGAGGTGCTTCCGGAGGCCGTTAAGAATTCAAAGAATGAGAAAGCTACTGAATTAAATACCGCTGCTCGTGATAAGGGCGGGATTAAATGGATTTGGCCCACGAAAGGGAGGGTATCAAGTCATTTCACAAAAAATACCAAAGGTATGGATATCTCAGGCAAGACAGGGCAACCTGTTCTGGCTTCAGGTGCAGGCAAAGTAGTTTACAGTGGAACTGGATTGCGGGGCTACGGCAAGCTTATTATTATAAAGCATAATAATGCATATCTTAGTGCGTACGCACATAACAATAAGCTCCTAGTAAAAGAGGGACAAGCAGTCTCTAGAGGGCAAGTAATTGCAGAGATGGGAAAAACTGACAGTAAGCTAGTAAGGCTACATTTTGAGATTAGAAAGAATGGAAAACCAGTAGACCCAATCAAATATTTGCCAAGAATATCGTCAGAAACGGCACCTTAATTAACTAGCTAATTTCGCAACCAATGTCTTCTATACTTAATTCCCCTGCATATACTGAGAAAGAGATCGATCAGTTAGTTCGTTCTTTTTATGAAAAGGCCAGAAAGGATCCGTCATTAGGCCCGATCTTTGAGGCCCACGTTACTAATTGGGAAGAACATTTTGTACAAATGACTGATTTCTGGTCAGGCAACTTGCTAGGCACCAACCGTTTTAATGGGGCGCCAATGCCTAAGCATTTAGCCATACCAAACCTTCGTCCTGAGCTGTTTGAGCAATGGTTGAGACTTTTTAAACAAACTACAGAAGAGCTTGATGATGAATCGCTTCAGCTGCATATAAATCTACTTGCTTATCGTATTGCAAGTAGGTTATGGGCGGCATATCAGATGCAACATTACCCTAATAAGCCCTTGTTAGAGCTGAAGGCCCCATAACTTTCTCGGCTCTTTATTCATTTAGTAGTATCCTACTTAAGAGATTTAATTGTAATATTCAGTCTGAGAGGAATATAAGTAGATTTGTCAAAATATAGGAGTCAGAATAATGAGTAACACGCCACATACATTACCGCCCCTTCCTTACGTAGAGAATGCTCTAGATCCAGTAATTTCAGCGCGCACGGTAGGCATCCATTATGGCAAGCATCATAAAACTTATGTTGATAACCTGAATAAAATGATAGCTGATACAGAACTAGCGAGCTTGTCATTAGAAGAAATTATATCTAAGACGAATGGCCAAGCTAATAAGGCGGGAATTTTTAACAATTCCGCCCAAATTTGGAATCATACTTTTTACTGGAATAGCCTCTCTCAGAAGGGTGGTGGTGAGCCTCCTTTAATTTTGAAACAAAAGATTGAGAGTTCTTTTGGTAACTTGGATTCATGTAAAAAAGAATTAGCTGCTGCAGCAATGACTCAGTTTGGAAGTGGTTGGGCATGGCTTGTAATGAACGGCGACAAACTTGAGGTAACTAAAACTGCTAATGCAGAATCACCCTTATCTACGGGAGTAAAACCACTTCTTGTTATTGACGTATGGGAGCATGCTTACTATCTTGATTATGAAAATCGCAGAATTGAATATGTTAATGCGGTAATTGAGAAACTAATCAACTGGGGTTTTGCTGAAGATAATCTAGGATAATACAAACTGTGCCCAAAGATATAGAAGAGCAGCTAGAGATTATCAGGCGAGGCTGTGACGAACTCCTGGTTGAAAAAGAACTCAAGAAAAAGCTTTCAACAGGTATTCCATTAAGAATTAAAGCTGGTTTTGACCCAACTGCTCCAGATTTGCACTTGGGTCATACAGTTCTTCTTAATAAGATGCGTCAGTTGCAGGATATGGGCCACCATATTCAATTCTTAATTGGTGACTTCACCGGCATGATAGGCGACCCTAGCGGGAAGAATGCTACTCGTCCTCCTTTAACACGTGAACAAGTAGCAGAGAATGCAAAAACTTATACAGACCAAGTATTTAAAGTACTAAAGTCTGATCAAACAGAAGTAGCATTTAATTCAAAATGGATGAGCCAATTAAATGCGGCTGATTTACTTAAAATAGCTTCAACTCATACTGTAGCTCGCATGTTGGAACGAGATGATTTTGGTAAAAGGTACCAAAATAACCAGCCTATTTCTATTCATGAGTTATTGTATCCACTGATCCAAGCTTACGATTCGGTCATGCTTAAGACAGATATAGAGTTAGGGGGAACCGATCAGAAGTTTAATTTGTTAGTGGGACGTGAATTACAGAAACATTTTAATCAGCCCCCCCAATGTATTCTTACTATGCCGCTACTAGTGGGGCTTGATGGTGTAAATAAAATGTCTAAGTCTTTAAATAATTATATTGGTATAGATGAGGCTGCTGAAGAAATATTCGGTAAGATAATGTCAATTTCTGATGAATTGATGTGGCAATATTTAGAATTATTATCTTTTGAATCATTAGTTACTATCCGAAAGTGGAAACAGGAAATAGAGCAAGGTCGTAATCCGCGGGATATAAAAGTAATTTTTGCTAAGGAAATAGTGACGCGTTTTCATAACAAGCAAGACGCAGAAAAATCAATAATTAATTTCGAGGCACGCTTTAAGCATGGTGCAATACCAGAAAACATTCCAGAAATAAAATTACATAGTGAGGATGATGAGCTAGGCATAACAAAAATCCTTAAGCAATCTGGCCTCACAGCAAGCACATCAGAGGCTCTTCGCATGATAGAGCAGAAAGGGGTGAAATTAAATGGTGAAAAAATAAGTGACAAAAGTCTAAAATTGAAGCTAGGAACAACCTCGGTAATTCAGGTAGGGAAAAGAAGATTTGCTAAAGTAACAATCCTTTAACGTTCTGGCTTAAAGTAATAATCCATTAACATCCAATATATATATGTAGCATTAGAAGAAATATCTTGATATACGGTTTCGGTGTCTATATAATTCACGGCTTCTCTGCCAATAAGGATTATTGGTTAGACTAGTTCTTTAAAAATTTACAGCCGATAGGTGTGGGCACTTTGCTAGGGCGTCAAAGAATCTATCTTTCGAGGTGGGTTTCGAGACAACTGAAAAAAAGAAGTGCTCGCACGATGTAACAAGGTAACAAGTCAAGCGAGAGTTTTAACATTATTAAACTGAAGAGTTTGATCATGGCTCAGATTGAACGCTGGCGGAATGCTTTACACATGCAAGTCGAACGGCAGCATAGAGAGCTTGCTCTCTGATGGCGAGTGGCGAACGGGTGAGGAATACATCGGAACGTGTCTATAAGTGGGGGATAACGCATCGAAAGGTGTGCTAATACCGCATAATCTCTCAGGAGAAAAGCAGGGGATCGCAAGACCTTGCGCTTTAGGAGCGGCCGATGCCTGATTAGCTTGTTGGTAAGGTAAAAGCTTACCAAGGCTTCGATCAGTAGCTGGTCTGAGAGGACGACCAGCCACACTGGGACTGAGACACGGCCCAGACTCCTACGGGAGGCAGCAGTGGGGAATTTTGGACAATGGGGGAAACCCTGATCCAGCCATGCCGCGTGAGTGAAGAAGGCCTTCGGGTTGTAAAGCTCTTTCAGCCGGAACGAAACGGTTACGATTAATACTCGTAATTAATGACGGTACCGGCAGAAGAAGCACCGGCTAACTACGTGCCAGCAGCCGCGGTAATACGTAGGGTGCGAGCGTTAATCGGAATTACTGGGCGTAAAGGGTCCGCAGGTTGTTTTGTAAGTCAGATGTGAAAGCCCCGGGCTTAACCTGGGAACTGCGTCTGAAACTACAAGGCTAGAGTATGGCAGAGGGGGGTGGAATTCCGCGTGTAGCAGTGAAATGCGTAGATATGTGGAGGAACACCGATGGCGAAGGCAGCCCCCTGGGTCAATACTGACGCTGAGGGACGAAAGCATGGGGAGCAAACAGGATTAGATACCCTGGTAGTCCATGCCCTAAACGATGTCAACTAGTTGTCGGGCCTTTACGGGCTTGGTAACGTAGCTAACGCGTGAAGTTGACCGCCTGGGGAGTACGATCGCAAGATTAAAACTCAAATGAATTGACGGGGGCCCGCACAAGC
>JAAZZR010000025.1 GCA_014237605.1 Nitrosomonadaceae bacterium
AGTTAGCTTCATATTAGGATTCATGCCCATCCCATCTTTTAGTGTGAATTTAGCAGGCAAATCTTTGGCCTGTAAAATTACAATGGCAAGGGGCATTCTCGGGCCACTTTTTGCTCGAGCATAAATATAAAGTTTATCTTCAGGTGAGACTTTAGCTAACAGGGCAGGGCTAATATTAACCACTCCTGAAATTGTTGGGGAGGAAACTTTATTTGATAGATCTTTATCCGACTTAGGAGATTGTTCTTTAGCTATTAATACCTCCCCCCCATTACCTGATGCTAGCAACCTTGCTTGTTTAATACTTTTCGAAACAGATTTCGCTAGCTCAGATTCTGCTGGAATATTGGCAAGTAATTCGTCCCAATACACAGTAGCCTGCATAAATTCACCTTTCTCGAATTCTGCGGTGCCGGCCAGTGCTAAAGCCTTAAGATTTTTTGGATCAATACTTAAAGCCTTATTTATTAACTCAACAGGCTTTCCCATTAAGCTACCACCCTGAGTCATTGCAAAGACATCTGCGAGATTAACAAGCGCCTCAGGGCTATCAGGTGATTTTGCGAGCAACTTTGCATAAACATCTTTAGCCTCATCAAAACGACCCATAATCGCATAGGTTTGCCCCAACATTTTCCAACCTTCTAAATTATCTGGCTCATTTTCAAGACGCTTTACAAGATTATCAACCATAGAAGAAATCTCCTGATGGCCTTCACCTTCAGGAGCTAAATTATTTCCAACTAACTCCATTTGTTTTACTGGTGGCTGTGGAAGTAGTGCCTTGGTATTACCTAATAATAAATAAAGGGATACTGCTGATACAGGTATTAACAATGCAAGCACAATTGGAGTTACAAGACTTCGTTTGGTATTTAGTATTTTCTCTGAAATAGAACTTTTCTCAGGCATATCCAGCATCATTCGTTGCTGCAATTCTTGCTTACTTTGGTTGTATTGTTCCTGATTTAAGATGTCATTACGTAAGTCGTTATCAAGCTCTGATATTTGATCCTGATATATACTGACATTTGTTGAATTACGTGCAACACCTGTATCATTTTCCTTATTTCTCAATAAGGTAGGAAGGATAAATAGTAAAGATGCAACTATAAAAATTCCAGCAAGAACCCAAAATAACGTCATTTGTTGTCACCATCACTACTTTCTTTTAATAAATTTTCAGCCTGTTTGCGCTGCTCGTTTGTAAGTGGCACTTCTTGTAATGATTTTCTTCTTTTCTTGAGGAAAAAAAATAGCAAAATTCCACCTATCAGAAGAAAAGCAAATGGTCCAAACCAGAGAATCATTGTGTTAGTTCTTACAGGTGGCCGATATAGTACAAAATCTCCATAACGGGCAACTAAAAAATCAGTAATCTCTTTATCGCTTTTATTTGCTAATAATTGCTCACGAATCTCACGACGAATATCCTTTGCAAAATCAGACCGAGAACCAGCCAGTGATTCATTTTGGCACACTAAGCAACGCAGCTCCTCGGATAGAATTATCATACGTTTTTCTATTTCGGGATTCTCAGCTACCGGCAAAGCTTCTTTTGCAAAACTCAAAGGAGATGCAATGAGAATAAAAAATAATAATATAAATTGTTTTTTACAAAATAAATTGCGCAAACAAGTCGCCGTCAATATTCCATAATTTATAATAAGATTAAGAAATAATTTCAAATTCATCCCTGCAATTCCTTAACTAACGGCAAAATTGTTTTCTCTAAAACATCAACAGTTACCGGACCAATTTGTTTGTATTGGATGACCCCTGATTTGTCTATGACATATGTCTCTGGCACACCATATACACCGTACTCAATCCCCACTCTACCTTCAGGATCCATTATGCTTTTAGTATATGGGTCACCAAGTTGCTCCAGCCATTGTATCGCTAGATTTCTCTTGTCCTTATAATTAAGCCCGTAGATTGGAACCACATTTGCTTTTGCTAACTGGACTAATAATGGATGCTCATCTCGGCAAGAAACGCACCATGAAGCCCATACATTAAGCAACCAAACTTTACCTAAGTTATTTTTTGATTTAAAGATATTTTCTGGTTCATGTAGTTGCTGTAAGTTAAATACAGGTGCTGGTTTACCTATTAACGGAGAAGGGACTTTACGTGGATTAAGATTAAGCCCAACAAGTAAAAATGCGGCCAGAATAATAAAGGCAATTAATGGAAGTAAGTAACGTATCATGCCTTTCTTGTTTCCGTAACTGATGGATCGATTGCTGTGCCTTTATCTTTAACCTTTGCTTCAGATAATTTCCGTACTTTAATACGGTAACGTTTATCAGATACCGCAAGAGCACCTCCAAATGCCATTAACAAGCATCCAAACCAGATCCAATCAACAAATGGTTTATGATAAACACGTACAATCCAAGACCCATCACCCAGGGGCTCTCCAAGAGCTACATATAAGTCACGAAATATACCGGTATCAATTGCAGCTTCAGTCATAGCCATTCCCGATGCGTTATATGTTCGCTTCTCAGGATGCATAAGATTAACTTTTTCTCCATTTTCTAATACCTCTATGTCACCTATGATGCCTTGGTAATTGGGACCAGGGACCTCATTGGTACCATTAAAACGGAAAGTATAACCACCTATAGCAACGGTATCACCGACATCCATACGTACATCTTTTTCTGTTTCATAACCATTCACCATTGTCACGCCAATGATAAAAATGGCAATACCAAAATGAGCAAAAGTCATTCCGTAGTAGCTACGTGATTGTTTCGCTAATTTTGTGAATAGACCTTGATGACTACTATTTTTTATACGCTGCCATAAACTTGCAAATATGCTGGTAATAACCCAGAAAGATAGTAATAGCCCGAAGCTGACCATTAGACTCCATTCGCCCATAGTAAGTGGCAAGAGTAGGGCAGTTATCATACTTACTCCAAATGCCCAGCGTAAACGTATTGCTAGCTCAGGCAAGCTTGATTTTTTCCAACGAGCTAATGGACCCAGCCCCATAAGGAAAATTGCTGGGGCCATTAAGGCTACAAATACGGATTCAAAATATGGAGGCCCTACCGAAATTTTTCCGAGTTCCAATGCATCCATTACCAATGGATACAATGTTCCAAGTAGAACACTACTTGCCGCTACTACTAACAGTAGATTATTCGCCAACAAAAGAGATTCCCTAGATACCAGATCAAAGCTTCCACCAAGACCAATTTTAGGGGCTCTCCAAGCAAATAAAAGTAATGAGCTACCTATAATAACAACCAGAAAACATAGGATAAAAATACCACGGGTAGGATCAGTAGCAAAAGCATGAACTGATGTTAGTACCCCTGAACGAACAAGAAAAGTTCCAAGTAAGCTTAAGGAGAAAGCAGAAATAGCAAGAAGGATGGTCCAGCTCTTGAAGCTACCACGCTTCTCTGAAACTGCTAATGAATGAACGAGCGCTGTACCAACCAACCATGGCATAAATGATGCATTCTCAACAGGATCCCAGAACCACCAACCACCCCAGCCTAACTCGTAGTATGCCCACCAGCTACCAAGCATAATACCTATAGTAAGGAACACCCAAGCTATGGTAGTCCATGGCCGTGACCAACGCGCCCATGTTGCATCCATCTGTCCACTTATTAAGGCTGCTATAGCGAAAGCAAAGGCAACAGAAAACCCAACATAACCCATATATAGCATGGGAGGATGTACTACCATACCTGGATCTTGCAAGAGAGGATTAAGATCACTTCCCTCGAAAGCTGCAGGAAACATTCGATCAAACGGATTAGATGTAAACAGCATGAATAATAAAAACCCTACGCTTATTACTCCCATCACTCCTAGGACCCTTGCTACCATGTCATCTGGCAAATGCCGGCTAAATACACTTACAGCAACTGACCAAGAGGCAAGCATCAACATCCATAACAATAATGACCCCTCATGCGAGCCCCAGGTTGCAGCAAACCTATATTCAATCGGCAATTTGGAATTCGAATTCTGAGCAACATTCAGGACAGAAAAATCATTATTTACAAATGAGTAGGCTAAACAACCAAAAGCAATTGCCACAAATACAAATTGCCCCTGTACTACTGGCCGCGCCAATGCAATCCATGAAGGAATGCCGCGAGCAGCTCCGACTATAGGAAAAATAACTTGTGTAATTGCCAACAATAAAGCAAGAATTAAAGCAAAATTACCGATCTCTGGAATCATAATAGTAGCTGTGTAAAGATTAAATATTTAAAATTAAATAGAAAAAATACTGACGTACAAGCCTTTAGTATATTTACTGTGTCAATAAGGTTTCCTGTGACTTGCTTGCCTGTTCTAATGCTTCAGCAGCTTCTGGAGGCATATAATTTTCATCATGTTTAGCCAATACCTCATCTGCACGAAAAACTCCGTCAGTTGAAAGCTTTCCTTGAGCCACTACCCCTTTGCCTTCCTTAAATAAATCAGGAAGGATACCTGTATATAAAACAGGAATAACCTTTGCTGTATCAGTTACTACAAAACTTACAGTAACTCCATCACTTTCACGCTTAACGCTTCCTTCTTCTACTAGCCCTCCAATTCTAAAACTTTTACCCTGAGGAGCTTCATTAGCAGCTACCTGGCTTGGACTGAAGAAGAAAACCAGATTGCTCTGGAATGCATCAAGTACCAATGTTGCAGAAAACCCTAGCGCTGCAACACTTGCAATAATAATTGCTAGCTTTTTATGTCGTGGTTTCATTATTTTTCTCATTTTTAATTGCTTCATGAGTCAGACTAAGTTGCTTCAACAAAGTTCGCCTGCGATTTAATACCAATACAACCTCACCAACCAAGCAGATAAGAAATACTAAAAAAGAGCCCCATACATAAAACCCATATCCACCCATAGAGAGAAAATCTGACAAACTAGCCCAGGCCATTATGTAGTCTCCTTATGAAGTTCACTAACCCACACAGTATGACGCTCTCGCTCTAAGATAATGGTTCGTGTGCGAATTAATACCATTGCAATTGAGTACATCCAACATGCGATGCTCATAATAAGCATTCCAGTAAGCATTATCGAAGCCATTTTTGGTGATTCTGTAAGGCTAACAGTAGCCCCCTGATGCAGAGTATTCCACCATTTAACTGAGAAATAAATAATCGGAATATTAACTACACCCACCAACGCTAATACTGCGCCAGCTTTATCAGCCCGACGAGGGTCATCTATAGCTGCCTGAAGTGCCATAAACCCAATATAAAGAAAAAATAAAATTAATTCAGATGTCAGTCGAGCATCCCAAACCCACCAAGCTCCCCACATAGGCTTACCCCAAAGGGCTCCTGTCCATAGAGCTAGAAATGTAAACATTGCTCCTGTAGGAGCTATAGCTGTAGCTATCATAGATGATAGGCGAGTGTTAAAAGCAAGGCCAATTGCAGCCCAACCTGCCATAATCAAGTATAGAAACATAGACATCCACGCAGCGGGCACATGAATAAATATAATTCGATAAGCCTCACTCTGCTGAAAATCTGTAGGAGCAACAAAGAAGCTTATATAAAGCCCTACTACAAATAATATAAGTGCCACGATAGAGAATATCGGGATAAGTTTCCCAGCAAGAGAATAAAAGCTAGCCGGAGAAGAATATTTAAACCAGTTAATTGCCATTTTTTATAAAAATTTAATAAGTTATATAGTTGTACCGAGGTTTGCTATAAATTAACCCTCTATTTTAACTCATAAATTAGAATTTATAATTGCTTTCTTTACATTATTCAGTCGAAATACGCAGTGCTGCTGCCGTAGCCCACGGTGCCAACACAAGTGATAGCAATAAAAAAGCTCCAAGTAATGACAAATGCGCGCTAGCACCCAAGCCCGCAGAGACTGCCTCTACAGCTCCCGCACCAAAAATTAGCACCGGAATATATAAGGGAAGAACTAGTAGAGATACCAGCACTCCGCCGCCCCTAAGGCCTAAAGTAAGCGCTGCACCGATCGCTCCAATAAGGCTTAATACGGGCGTACCCAATAATAACGACACAGCAAGTACAAGTAATGCATCTGTTTGAAGATCAAACTGGAACCCAAGTATCGGGGATATTAGAACCAGTGGCACGCCAGTTACCATCCAATGTGCCAATGCCTTACCAAGCACTAGCAGTATTAATGGCTGGGGAGAAAGCATCATCTGTTCTAATGTTCCATCCAGATAGTCGCTGGAAAACATCCTTTCTAATGAGAGCATTGATGCTAACAAGGCAGCCACCCACACCACACCTGGCGCCATAGAACGAAGCATGTTTATCTCAGGTCCTACACCTAGAGGAAATAGACTTACTACGATAATAAAAAAGAATAAAGTAGTTAATACGTCTGACCTTTGACGCATTGCCAAGAGAAGATCGCGCTGGATTACCCATAGAAACATATTAATTAAGCTGCAATCGCTTCGTTTCTATAGCGGCAATATTTATATCCTGATGAGTAGTCATTACAACCATACCTCCTTTTTCCAAGTGCTGCTCTAATATACCCTTTACCAGCAGTACCGCAGATGTATCGAGTGCAACTAATGGCTCATCGAGTATCCATAATACTGTGTCACTTACTAATAAACGGGCTAGCGTTACTCTCCGACGCTGCCCTTGAGATAAAACTTTAACAGGTAATATTTCACGCCCGATGAGACCCATTTTCTGTAAGGAAGCATAGGCCGTGCTTTCATCAATTCCATTCCCTGCCAAAGCACTCGAAATCCGTAGATTCTCGATTGCGTTAAGATTGTCTTTTACTCCGTTTAGATGCCCGAGATAAGTAATAGAATTGTAATAATCCTCATCTAAAGATCGAATATTATCTCCAAGCCAGCGGATTTCTCCATGAGCAGGCCTAGCAAGACCACATAGCATCCTTAGTAGGCTAGTTTTACCACTGCCGTTAGGGCCATTAACCTGCAATAACTCACCAGCCTCAAGTGAGAAATTAACGTCTTTGAATAAGCTTCTTTCACCACGCACACATTCTAAATTAGATACTTTTAACATCAGATACTTTCTGAAAAAGTAAAATTATAGCTTATCAACAAGCTCTATGGCTCTGTTCTATGTAAGAATTAAAATTAATAATATTTAGGCGACAACACTAAATTTTAAAATTTACCTAAAAAAAAGATCTGGAAATCCTATAAACAGGTAATCTTCAAACCTAATCAATAAAATTAGTATTAGGTGCAGGTACAAGAATAGGCAAAGTTCGATATATAAAATAGGCGGGAGTTAAGTTTTTGCAACTATTACTGTAAAGTAATTTATTAATACATATGTAAACTATTTATGCGACATACTAAATCAAAAGATAACTCAAAAGATGGCAGCCCTAATGTTCATCAGATATCTACTTATAAGAATTACATTACTCCAGGTGGCCATGCACGGCTAACGGATGAATTTTTATGGTTAATGAATAAAGAGCGCCCAGAAGTAACTGCAATTGTTTCCTGGGCCGCTGGAAACGGTGATCGATCAGAGAATGGCGATTATATTTATGGAAAGAAGCGTTTACGTGAAATTGATAGACGTATTCATTATCTTACTAAACGACTAGATATAGCAGAGATTATTGATCCTACTATCCCAAGGGAAGATGAAACACAAATTTTTTTTGGGGCCACGGTTACTTTTTCTGACTCGAATGGCCAGACAGAAACTATTTCGATAGTTGGTGTTGATGAGATAAATACAACTAAAGGTAGTATTAGCTGGATATCACCAATGGCCAAAGCTTTAATTAAGTCCAGACAAGGTGACATAGTAAGCCTCCTTACGCCTGCTGGGGTAAAAGAAATTGAGATTCTTACCGTTCAATACAGAGAAATCTCATCTGAATTATTTGAGCCGCCAATTAAACGATAATAAGCATATGGGTAATAAAGGTATGAATCTATTAATTTTTATCTCTTAATGTAAATCGGAATAACCAATGAAATACATTACTTCATGTAGAAATACTATTTTTAAAAAACTGGTTGGGCTAGATGAATCATCAAAGAAACGGAGAGTTAGCGGCTTAACGATTCTTGATGGAGTACATCTGGTGAATTCCTATTATGAAAAAATAGGCTCACCAAAATGCTTGTTTATAAATGAATCAGGACACAAAAATCCAGAAATAAAAAACTTACTAAATTTAGAAGGTATTAAGACAGTAGAAGTGTATGTCTTAAGCGATAGCTTGTTTCGTAATATTTCACCCGTAAAGACACCAACTGGGATTATAGCCTTAGTGGCTATACCTACTTTAAAAGATATTACTTTCAGTAAAAGTGATAATTTTTGCGCCTTACTAGAGTCGATCCAGGATCCAGGCAATCTTGGATCTATTTTACGTTCTGCAGCTGCCGCAGGTGTATGTGATATATATATGTCTGATGGTTGTGCCGATGCATGGTCTCCAAAAGCACTTCGCGCCGCTATGGGAGCACATTTTATACTACGTATTCATGAAAAATCAGATCTGACAAGAACTGCTCAAAATTTTCAGGGGCAGGTTATTGCAACCACACTAAAATCTAATAAAAGTTTATATGAATTATCTTTAGATGGACCAATTGCATTTATATTTGGTAATGAAGGAGCTGGTTTATCAGAACTAATGTATAAGGCTGCTAACGAAAAAGTCACCATTCCCATGCCGAGTAAAGCAGAATCACTAAATGTTGCAGCAGCAGCGGCTATTTGTTTCTTTGAAAGGGTGCGACAGCTCCAGTAATAAAAATTTAACCGCCATATGAGGCTTAAATAACGGCATATAAAGTACTTCTAATTCTGAATATGACTAATAGAGATAATGATTTTATGAATGAAGCCCTTGCTCTTGCACAGCAAGCAAGAATGAGCGGCGAAGTCCCAGTAGGGGCGGTTGTGGTAAAAGATAACATTGTTATTGGGCGCGGTTATAATCGTCCCATAACCACTTCAGATCCTACTGCCCATGCAGAGATAATAGCGTTACGTGATGCCGCACTCTATCTTTGTAATTATCGTTTATCAGAATGTACTCTTTATGTAACTTTAGAGCCATGTGTGATGTGTGCTGGAGCAATCTTTCATGCCCGCATTGCAAGACTTGTCTATGGATCCAAGGATTTTAAAACTGGAGCATGTGGTAGTGTTATAAACTTGCCACAAGAAAAACAGTTAAATCATCACACTCAGGTGACAGGGCATGTCCTAGAAGATAAAAGTAGCTCTTTATTAAGAGACTTTTTTATTGAAAAACGGAAGATTAACCAAGAAAATAATTTATGAGAATTGAGATTAAAATAAACTCTCAATTGCTTGATATTATAGATAATAATCAAGTAAGAATTAAATCTTATCAGATTTCTTCTGCAAAAAATGGAGTAGGGCAGGAACGAGGAAGTTTCTGTACCCCCCTAGGAAAACATATAATCCGCGCTAAAATTGGTGAAAATCAACCAGTTAATACTGTTTTTATTGGGCGCAGACCCACTGGAGAAATATATTCTCCTAGTTTAGGTAAAAAATTCCAGGGTCGTGACTGGATTCTAACTAGAATATTATGGCTTTCTGGATGCGAACCTGGCTTTAATCGTTTAGGAACGGTAGATACGATGCGTCGTTATGTATATATCCATGGCAGCCCCGATAACACTGATATAGGAAAACCTGGTTCTATCGGCTGCATCCGGATGCTAAATACGGATTTGCTTGAACTATTCGATTTAACCGAGGTAGGAACAGAAGTAAGCATTAAACTTAGCTGATATCAGAAAATTAAGGCCATTCAAGTTTGTTCCCAGGCCTCTTTTGAGTTAACATATCTGTCCATGACCAAATATGTATTTGTGACTGGCGGCGTTGTATCATCACTTGGCAAAGGCATTGCTGCCGCTTCCCTTGCTGCACTCCTCGAATCCCGCGGTATTAAAGTAACCATGCTAAAACTGGATCCATACATTAATGTGGATCCGGGCACTATGAACCCATTTCAGCACGGGGAAGTATTCGTTACTGAAGACGGAGCTGAAACCGATCTGGATCTGGGGCATTACGAGCGTTTCATCAGCGCCAAAATGAGCAAACTAAATAACTTTACCACTGGCCAAATTTATGAAAGTGTAATTAAAAAAGAACGACGTGGGGACTACCTTGGCGGGACAGTACAGGTAATTCCACATATTACTGATGAAATCAAACTACATATAAAATTAGGCGCAGGGCAGTCACAGGTAGCAATCGTTGAAATTGGCGGCACAGCTGGTGATATTGAGTCTTTGCCATTTTTAGAAGCAATTAGACAGATGGCAATCCAGAACCCCGTCGAAGATACCTGTTTCCTTCATTTAACACTATTACCCTATATTTCTTCTGCCGGTGAATTAAAAACCAAGCCCACACAACATTCTGTAAAAGAGATGCGTGGAATTGGTATACAGCCAGACGTATTATTGTGCCGCGCTGACCGAGCATTACCAACAGACGAACGCAGAAAAATTGCATTGTTTACTAACGTACGAGAAGAGGCTGTAATTTCAGCAATTGACGTAGACAGTATCTATAAGATTCCTGTACTTCTACATGAGCAAATGCTAGATGAAATAGTCTGTCAAAAACTAAATATACTTGCAAAGCCAGCAGACCTGAATATATGGAAAAAACTTACCAACGCATTAGAACATCCTAGACACAAAATTAACATTGCGCTTGTAGGAAAATATGTAGATTTAACAGAGTCTTATAAATCTCTGTCTGAGGCATTGATTCATGCAGGTATTCATACGCAATGCAAAATTAATATTAATTATGTAGATTCAGAGAATATTGAGAAGAATGGGGCGGGTTGCCTAATAGAAGCCGATGCAATTCTAGTCCCAGGCGGTTTTGGCAAAAGAGGTGTGAATGGAAAGATCATGGCCATTCAATATGCACGTGAGAACCTTATTCCATACCTTGGAATTTGCCTTGGCATGCAACTAGCAGTAGTAGAGTTTGCTCGTAACAAATTGGCAATGAATGATGCACATAGCACTGAATTTAATCCTGATACATCCTATCCTGTCATTGGGTTAATTACCGAATGGAGGACTAAAGAAGGTCAAATTAATACTCGTAATATTAAATCTGACCTTGGTGGCAGCATGCGTTTAGGGGGGCAGGAGTGTTTCCTAAAGGCAGATTCATTAGCACAGGAAATTTATGGTACAGAAAAAATAACTGAACGGCATCGTCATCGTTATGAGGTTAATAGTCAATATATTTCTCAGTTAGAAAAAGGAGGGCTCCATGCCAGCGGCCTATCGGCAGAAGATTCACTTTGCGAAATAATTGAGTTACCTCGAACCGAACATCCTTGGTTTGTCGGGTGCCAGTTTCATCCTGAATTTACCTCAACGCCTAGAGCAGGGCACCCTCTATTCAAATCCTTTGTAGAGGCCGCAATTAATGCCTCAACCAATCAAAATAAATCTGAAACAATGAGCCATGACAAACTAAAAATGCAAGCTTAATGCCCAACATACAATGAGATTATGCCATTTTAACCAATCACTTAGTAACCAGGAAAAATAATATGAGTGCGATAGTAGATATTTTTGCAAGAGAAATTTTAGACTCGCGTGGCAACCCAACTGTCGAGGCTGAAGTCATACTTGAGTCAGGAATGCTAGGGCGTGCAGCAGTACCTTCCGGAGCATCTGTTGGTACAAAAGAAGCTGTTGAGTTACGAGATAATGATTCTCAACGTTATTTCGGCAAAGGTGTTCTCAAGGCTGTTGAAAATATAAACGGTGAAATTTCAGAGGCCCTTATGGGTCAAGATGCTATTGAACAAAGCTTTATAGACCAGACTCTTATTGATCTTGACGGCACTAGTAACAAAGCAAGGCTGGGTGCTAATGCAATATTAGCGGTTTCACTGGCGGTTGCTAAAGCAGCAGCAGAAGACTCAGGCATTCCCTTATATCGTTATTTGGGTGGATCAGGCTCTATGTCTATGCCAGTACCAATGATGAATGTTATTAATGGCGGAGTGCATGCCAACAATAATATTGATTTACAAGAATTTATGATTGTACCTATTGGCGCACCTAGTTTCAGCGAGGCACTACGTTATGGAACAGAAATATTTCATACACTAAAGAAAATGCTTCATGAAAAAAATATGACGACCACTGTTGGTGACGAGGGCGGGTATGCTCCTAATTTAAAAAATAATGAAGCCGCACTACAGTTAATCGTTGAGGCTATTGAGAGGGCTGGATTCGTGCCAGGAGATGATGTTTCTATAGCGCTAGATTTTGCCAGCTCAGAATTATTTAAAGATGGGAAGTATCACTTAGCTTCTGACAATTCTAGTTTAAACTCAGAGCAATTGATTGATTACATTTCTACCTGGATAGAAAAATACCCTATTATTAGTATTGAAGACGCCATGAGTGAACATGATTGGGATGGATGGAAGATGCTAACTAATAAACTTGGCGGCTCTGTACAGCTAGTAGGTGATGATGTATTCGTAACTAATCCAAGTATTCTTAAGGAAGGAATCGAGCAGAAAATTGCCAATTCTATTCTTATTAAAATTAACCAGATTGGTTCATTGACAGAAACTTTTTCAGCTATTGAAATTGCCAAGTGTGCTGGCTATACCTCTGTAATCTCTCACCGCTCAGGTGAGACAGAGGACACCACTATTGCAGACATTGCAGTTGCTACAAACGCCCTTCAAATTAAAACTGGGTCACTTTCTCGCTCTGATCGTCTCGCTAAATATAACCAGTTACTTCGTATCGAGGAAGATCTCGGCGAGTCAGCTAACTTTGCAGGGCGGGGCGCTTTCTACCAAATAAAATAATGAAAGTATTAGGGCTCATACTATTTGTCCTGATAGTTTTATTACAGTACTCGTTATGGCAGGGCAAAGGTAGCTGGAACAGAGTATGGGAAACCGGCCAAAAAGTAGCTTCACAGAAAGAAGCCAATCAAAGAAATGAAATTCGTAATGGGGTGCTAGAAGCAGAAGTACAGGACCTTAAAAAAGGATTGGTTGCTATTGAAGAACGTGCCCGTAATGAACTTGGAATGATTAAACAAGATGAAATTTTTTTTCAGGTTGAAGTAAAAAAACAAAAAATAATACCAACTGATAAAACAGAATAATATTCTTAACATTTTAAATTTAGATATTAGAGAAAAATAAAACTCATAAAACCAACCCTAAAATGAGTAATCATAAATTTAGAATCGATCAGAATATATTTGTTCTTCCAATTAACATGCCTGGAGTAATTAAAAGCCAGACTAAATCGTCTGCTGATAAAAATATATATGAGGTTGAAGTTAATTATCAGAACAGAATCTGGAAGGCAACATTCTATGAGCCCGAGTTATCGGATATGAAATAATCTTTTTTCTAGCCATACCTAAAATGCCTGGCTAATCCTAACTACAAAGGAACTACAATTGAAAGAAGTAAAAGAAGAAGTGATTCAGAAAGAAGTAAAAGAACAAATCCAAAAAAAAGAAAATGGAGAAAATGAATTTAAATTAAATAATGATATATGGAAAAAAATATCACAGGCACTTCTTATTACAATTTTTTTTCCTTTTTCTTTTATCGTACTGGTTTTGTTATACGGTTTTGAGAGAACTCTTGAGATCTGTAAAAATGTACTATCAGGAAGATATGTTCTGATGGCGGTACTTATAGTTACAGTTGTAATTCTTCAATTATTAATTATGCCAGCAAAGATTTAATTAGCAATAACCATAGGTATAATAATTTAATCTATATACACCAACGAAATCAAGAGGCAAGTCATGTCAACACAATCCATATTTATAATGATCATCTCAAGTTTTTTTCTAGTTTCAGGTTCTTCTTTTGCGCAAACTATTTCACCAGAAGGCGCACAGGTATATATCATATCGCCTACAGATGGAGAAAAAACAACTGGTCCAGTGACAGTTGTTTTTGGTTTAAAGGGAATGGGAGTAGCGCCAGCCGGAATTGATAAACCTAATACAGGACATCACCACTTACTTATTGATGTAGGGGATAGTCCTGCGCTAGACAAGCCTCTCCCTGCTAATGCTAATCATAAACATTTTGGTGGCGGACAAACGGAAATTACAATCGAATTATCTCCCGGGAAACATACATTACAGTTAATCATGGGTGATAAAGGTCATATCCCGCACAGCCCTCCTGTCATGTCAAAAATAACTACTATCATAGTTAAATAGCAATTATCTCGACCGCGCTAATAATATTGAACTTAAAAAGATCAAATAAAGTCTAACAAGTAATCTCGGTGTTAATAGAGATGAAAAAGGAGGGACTAAAATGATCAGATTAGTACTTTTAATAACTACTGTGGCACTATTTATGATTAGCCCGTTAGCTATTTCCGGTAGTTCAGGTGAGTCTACAGCAGCGGAAGCAGCGGAAGCAGCGAAAACCGAACCAGCTCAAGGAATTCTGAATAAAATGGCCTGCAAAGACAAAGGACCTGGCGAACAAGTCAAAGATCAAACTAGCGGCAAAATGATAACTTGTGCTGAAACGAAAAAATAGCGGGGCTTAGGCCTGCTATAGAACAAAATAAATACGTCTGCATGGATGTATTTAAAGATTTATCAGGGGAAAGTAATGGCTCCTGAAGTAGGGCTCGAACCTACGACCCACGGATTAACAGTCCGTTGCTCTACCAGCTGAGCTATTCAGGAATTGAAGTTGCATATACTAATAGGTTGAATCACCACGGTCAACCAAATGCCTAATACTTATCCAGAATCTATTTACTATATGCATCAAGACAATAATTTTTCTATACGATCTAGTGCATTTTTCAAGTTATCCATTGATGTAGCAAAAGACATACGAACATAACCCTCACTACCAAAAGCTGATCCTGGCACAACAGCAACACCAATTTGTTCAAGTAAATACTCACTAAAAGATATATCACTTCTATCTTTTATCTCATTTCTACTGTGTAACGTTTCAATCGCCTTACGAACATCAACAAAAGTATAAAATGCCCCCTCTGATAACAAACAATTTAGGCCGGGTATTACATTAATCCTATTTGTAACAAAATGATTTCGCTCCGTAAATGCAGCTACCATTGGCTCTATGCAAGCTTGATCACCATTTAACGCTGCTTCTGCAGCCACCTGAGAAATGGAGGTGGGGTTTGAGGTGCTTTGTGACTGAATGTTTTCCATGGCTTTAATAATATGCTCTGGTCCACCACAGTAACCAATACGCCATCCTGTCATAGAATAAGCTTTAGAAACGCCATTAAGCACCATAGTACGTGGGTACAAATCTGGGCATGCATTGAGGATATTCACAAATTTACCACCTGATAATAAGATGTGTTCATACATATCATCTGTGGCAATAATAATCTTTGGATGCTTACGTAATACTTCACCCAAAGCTTTTAACTCGTCTAATGTATAAACACTACCAGACGGGTTACTAGGACTGTTAATTACAAACATTCTAGTTCTTGAGGTGATTGCCTTCTCAAGCTGAACCGCAGTAATTTTGAAATTCTGCTCAATCCCTGCACCGATAGTTACTGGCTTACCCTCAGCAATCAATACTATATCCGGGTAGGAAACCCAATAAGGAGCAGAAATAATAACCTCATCGCCGGGATTAATAACAGCTAAAGCTAGGTTGAAGAAACTTTGCTTCCCCCCACATGAAACTAAAATTTGTTTTACAGTATAGTCAAAATCATTATCTCTTTTAAACTTAGCAATAATTGCATTCTTTAGGCTGGGAGTACCTCCAACTGGGGTGTATTTAGTAAAACCGTTGTTAATAGCTTTAATAGCAGCATCTTTAATATGTTGTGGAGTATCAAAATCAGGCTCTCCAGCACCAAGACCAATAATATCTTTACCCTCGGATCTAAGCTTAGCTGCACGTGCAGTAACGGCAAGAGTAGGGGATGGTTTGATCATCTGAACACGTTTTGAAAGTTCCACTCTCATATCCTTATGCTAAGCAGGCGCTGCCTGCATGTTAAAATTAATAGTTAATAACTAATAGCACCCAAATTATACCTGTGATCTCAACCTTCCCCAATAGTTCTTACAAGCTTCATCAGCCATTTGAACCTGCCGGTGATCAGCCTGAAGCCATTAATAAATTAATGGAAGGAATAACTGACGGCCTTTCTTTTCAGACTCTTCTGGGTGTAACCGGTTCTGGCAAAACCTTTACAATGGCTAATGTAATTGCACGATTAGGTCGTTCTGCACTTATTATTGCGCCTAATAAGACTCTTGCAGCTCAACTTTATTCTGAAATGCGTGATTTCTTCCCAGAAAATGCTGTCGAATACTTTGTTTCGTATTATGACTACTATCAACCAGAAGCATATATTCCATCACGTGATCTTTTTATTGATAAAGATTCAAGCATTAATGAACATATCGAACAAATGCGTTTATCAGCAACTAAATCGCTACTTGAGAGAGATGATGCCATAATTATATCTTCCGTATCATGCATTTATGGTATTGGTAACCCAGCAGACTATCATGGAATGATCTTGCATTTACGAGAGAAAGAGAAAATTTCTCAGCGTGAAGTCATAAAGAGACTAACTGAAATGCAATATGAACGAAATGATATCGAGTTTAGTCGTGGAGTCTTCCGAGTGCGTGGTGATATTGTTGATATTTTTCCAGCTGAAAACTCTGAAATCGCAGTAAGAATCTCACTGTTTGACGATGAAGTTGAAGGAATATCGCTATTTGATCCGCTTACAGGACGGCAGCAAAGTAAAGTTTCACGTTACACCGTATACCCTTCAAGCCACTATGTGACACCCAGAGATACTACGCTACGTGCAATTAATAGTATAAAAACGGAGTTGACTGAACGTATTGAATTTTATCAAAAAAATAATAAACTTGTAGAAGTTCAGCGTATTGAACAACGTACTCGTTTTGATTTGGAAATGCTAAATGAATTAGGCTTCTGTAAGGGTGTCGAGAACTATTCTAGGCATCTGTCAGGGAAAAATCCTGGCGACCCACCACCGACTCTAATTGATTACTTGCCACCCAGCTCACTGTTAATAATAGATGAAAGCCATGTGACCATTCCTCAAGTAGGCGGTATGTATAAGGGTGACCGGTCACGTAAGGAGAATCTTGTAAATTATGGTTTTCGTTTACCTTCAGCTTTAGACAATCGACCATTAAGATTTGATGAATTTAAACAAATGATTCCGCAGACTGTCTTTGTGTCAGCTACACCTTCTGATTATGAGCGAGAGCATAGTGGGCAAATTGTAGAGCAGGTAGTACGCCCTACAGGACTAATAGATCCAGAAATAAAGGTCTGCCCAGCATCTACTCAAGTTGACGACTTAATGTCAGAAGCAAATATTCGTATTAAAAAAGGAGAGCGTGTATTAGTGACAACACTAACTAAGCGCATGGCTGAAAGCCTAACAGAGTATTATTCTGACCATGGAATGAGAGTACGCTATCTTCACTCTGACATAGGAACTGTTGAAAGGGTAGAGATCATTCGCGACCTGCGTTTAAGTAAATTTGATATATTAGTTGGCATTAATCTTTTGCGGGAAGGCCTTGATATTCCAGAGGTTTCATTAGTTGCAATACTAGACGCAGATAAAGAGGGTTTCCTACGTTCAGAACGATCACTCATCCAAACGATGGGTCGCGCAGCCCGTCATATTAACGGGACAGCTATACTCTACGCAGATAAAATAACCAATTCCATGCGACGCGCTATTGATGAGACTGAACGTAGAAGAGATATACAGCTCCAGTTTAACAAAGACAACAACATCACACCACGCACTGTGAATAAACGCATTAAAGATCTTATCGATGGGGTTTACGATATAGAGAGTGAGCAACAGAATTTAAAAGATGAAAAAATACAGGCGCGCTATGACTCTATGAGTGAGAAGCAACTTACTAAAGAAATTAAATTACAAGAAAAGAAGATGTTTAAAGCTGCAAAAAATATGGAGTTTGAAGAAGCAGCAAAACACCGGGATGAATTAAAGAAACTTAAAGATTTATTATTTATTGGCTTTAGTGGCAATGGCTTATAAATTTAAACATACTTATCAAATTCCGAACTAAGATATAAATCATGCACCTTAAAAGAAAAACAACTAAGGCGGGGCGATATGTTAACAAAAGCTGTTATTAGTAATAGGTAAGTGCTTATAAGATAATGTCAGATAGTCTATTTAACATAATATACATTATGAGCAGTTTAGATATATATTATCTAATACAAATACATTCAAAATTGGGCAATTTATACTATTTGGGAGAAGTAGCTATTTTATGACCTTATTAAGATAAATTTCCTATTTTCCATGCGGTATTGTGTATCTACAGCATTAGATTTGATCATCCTTGACTAAAAACCACAAACAGATATAATTTCACCCGATGACATTGCAGCTAATAACTTAGTTACCGAGAAAAGTCCAGAAAGAATAAAAAATTAAAGGATGTTCAGCATCTTTGACAAGTATCGCATTCGCGATGCTTCTGGCAGCAAACTCTAGCATCTCCGAAGCAAAGTCAATGTTACAGAGTTACTCAATAAATGAACCACTAATACAATAAGA
>JAAZZR010000026.1 GCA_014237605.1 Nitrosomonadaceae bacterium
ACATTTTGGTTTTGATGTTGATCCTTCTGCTGATAATGTTACTGAATCCGTTGTTACACATGCTTTAACGTCTTTTCTAAGACAACAAGGTGAAACTGGTGATGAAGGTAATAAAGGAATTGTTGGTGATGTTGCTTTTGAAGAAGTTTCAAAAGTAGCTAAAGCTTTAACGCCAGTGCCAGGTGGAGTAGGGCCAATGACAATTGCTATGTTACTTTGTAATACCATTGAGGCAGCAAGGCGTATTCAATCCGAAATTGCACCAAAAATTAACATGGAAAATAATACGTAATAACTATAAGGTAGAAGCATGGAACATACGCCGGATATTGACCCACAGGAAACTCAGGAATGGCTTGATGCGCTGGACTCTGTAATGGCTCTTGAGGGAACAGAGAGAGCGCATTATTTACTAGAGAAACTAGTAGAGAAAGCCCGTGGATCCGGGGCCTATCTTCCTTACAGTGCCACTACTGCATATATAAATTCTATCCCTCCTGGTAAGGAAGAAAAATCTCCAGGGGATCATGCACTTGAACACCGCATCCGTTCTTACGTCCGTTGGAATGCCATGGTAATGGTATTACGCGCGAACAGAAAAACAAATGTTGGGGGTCATATCTCGACTTTTGCATCTGCTGCAACACTATACGATGTGGGCTATAACCATTTTTGGCATGCTGCCAGTAAGAATCATGGGGGTGACTTAGTGCTAGTACAGGGGCACTCTTCTCCAGGAATTTATGCGCGCGCTTTTATGCTGGGAGAGTTAACTAAGGAGCAGTTGGATAATTTTCGCCAAGAGGTAGGGGGTAAAGGCTTGTCTTCCTATCCACACCCGTGGTTAATGCCTGATTTTTGGAGGTTCCCAACAGTATCAATGGGATTAGGGCCATTGATGGCTATCTATCAGGCTCGCTTCATGAAATATCTTGATAGTCGAGGTTTAGCAAAGACTAAAGGCCGTAAAGTCTGGGCTTTTATGGGTGATGGTGAAATGGATGAGCCTGAGTCATTAGGTGCAATTTCATTGGCATCACGCGAGAATTTGGATAACTTAATATTTACTGTTAATTGCAATCTTCAGCGTCTTGATGGGCCTGTGCGTGGAAATAGTAAGATTATTCAAGAGTTAGAAGGTTGTTTCCGTGGGGCTGGCTGGAATGTTATCAAAGTAGTTTGGGGCTCTTATTGGGACCCGCTGTTAGCAAAAGATACGAAAGGGTTACTACAAAAAAGAATGATGGAATGTGTTGATGGTGAGTATCAAACATTCAAATCTAGAGATGGTTCGTATGTGCGGAAGCATTTCTTTGGAAAATATCCAGAATTGCTGGAAATGGTAGCTAATATGTCTGATGACGATATTTGGAGGCTAAATCGTGGGGGTCACGATCCTCACAAGGTATATGCCGCATATGCTTCTGCAATAAATCATACTGGGCAACCAACAGTGATACTTGCAAAGACGATCAAAGGCTATGGCATGGGTGAAGCAGGTGAAGCTCAAAACATTACTCATCAGCAAAAGAAAATGGGCACTATTTCTCTAAAATCGTTTCGTGACCGTTTCCACTTGCCAGTTTCAGATAATGAAATAGAAGACTTGCCATATCTTATGTTTGAAGAAGGTTCGCCAGAGTTAGTGTATATGAAAGAAAAGCGTAATGCGCTGGGAGGCCTTCTTCATAAAAATCAGAGGCAGAATACAGAGGCGCTGCAAATACCAGCCTTATCAGCGTTTGATACATTGCTTAAAGCTAGCGGCGAAGAGCGGGAGTCTTCTACTACAATGGTATTTGTTCGTATACTAAATATTTTGGTAAAAGATAAAATTATTAGAAAAAGAATAGTGCCGATTGTTGCAGATGAATCGCGTACGTTTGGAATGGAAGGGATGTTCCGGCAATTGGGTATCTGGTCTTCAAAAGGACAGCTCTATACGCCAGAGGATGCTGATAAGCTTATGTATTATAAGGAAGATAAAGATGGGCAGATCCTGCAGGAGGGGATTAATGAAGCTGGAGCTATGTCGTCATGGATAGCAGCAGCAACTGCTTATAGTACCCATGGCGTACAGATGATACCTTTCTTTATATTTTATTCAATGTTTGGATTTCAACGTATTGGGGATCTTGCTTGGGCAGCAGGAGATATGCGCTGTCGTGGTTTTTTGATGGGAGGAACGGCTGGGCGTACTACTCTGAATGGAGAGGGCTTACAGCATGAGGATGGACACAGTCATCTAGTTTCTTCGAGCATTCCTAATTGCATTTCTTACGATCCTACATTTTCTTATGAACTTGTAGTTATTATCCAAGATGGCATGCGCCGAATGTATCAAGAGCAGGAAGATGTGTATTACTACATAACCGTAATGAACGAAAATTATTCTCACCCAGAAATGCCTAAAGGTTCAGAGGAAGGAATACTAAAAGGCATGTATTTATTTCGTGAGGGTAGCGGGGAAGGAGAGAAGAATTCAAATTTAAGAATACAGCTCCTTGGCTCCGGAACTATTCTACGTGAAGTTATTGCAGCAGCAGATATCTTAAAAGAAGAATATGGAGTTATTTCTGACATATGGAGTGTTACTAGTTTTAACGAGTTACGCAGAGAGGCGCTAGATACAACACGTTGGAATATGTTGCATCCTGCAAAGAAGCCAAAGAAATCTTATGTAAGATCCTGTCTAGAAAAGCAGGAAGGGCCGGTGGTGGCAGCAACAGATTATATGAAAATCTTTGCAGATCAGATACGTGAATTTGTACCAGGAAAATACAGAGTGTTGGGGACGGATGGTTTTGGTCGTTCCGATACGCGTGAAAAATTACGACAGTTTTTCGAAGTAGATCGTTACTATGTTACTGTAGCTGCACTGAAATCTTTGGCAGAAGATGGAAAGATATCGCCAGAGAAAGTAGTGGAGGCAATAAATAAATACAACATTGATCCAGACAAACCAAATCCGATCAAGGTATAAAGGTTTTAGTCTGCAGAATAAGTGTTGTCCTTTAAATATTGATGTACAGGTGAAGGATAAAGTGTGGCAGAAGTTAAACAGGTATTAGTTCCTGATATCGGTGATTTTAAGAATATTCCTATAGTTGAGTTGCTGGTAAAACCAGGAGACGAGATTAAAAAGGAGGAAGCTCTGATTTCACTAGAATCGGACAAAGCAACAATAGAAATACCCTCTCCTTTTGCAGGAATAGTCAAAGAAGTAAAGGTTAGAGAAGGTGATAGGGTTTCTGAAGGCGCTATTATCTTAGAATTAGAAATTAATCAAACCGATAGCCCGGTTAAGGTCTCTCCCCCACCTAAACAAGCTAGTTCTCCCATCGCTCCTATAGAAATTATTTCTAATTCAGATCGAGCCGTTAGCTTACAGCCGGAAACTGAGCCGGCCACTTTCATGCTATCAAGTGAGGCTTCGCTTACCATGGCACACGCGGGTCCATCTGTCCGACGCTTTGCTAGAGAGTTGGGCGTGAATCTTAATTTGGTAAGTGGCAGCGGTAAGAAACAACGCATACTTAAAAATGATGTAAAGGCCTATGTCAAGGCTGAAATCTTGAAATCACCTAGTAGCAATAATAATTCCGAGTTAAATCTCTTGCCATGGCCTGAGGTTGATTTCGCGAAATTTGGGCCGATAGAATTAAAGCCATTATTACGTATCCAAAAGATGTCAGGTGCGAATTTACACCGTAATTGGGTAATGATCCCACACGTTACTCAGTTTGATGAGGCGGATATTACCGAACTCGAGGCTGGAAGAAAAAAGCTCAATAAAATTAAGCAGAAAGATGGATCCAAAATAACGATATTGGCTTTTTTGATGAAGGCGATAGTAGCCGCGTTAAAGGAATTCCCTAATTTTAATTCCTCACTTGACGGAGGAAGCGACAACATAAACCTGATAATTAAAAAATACTACCATATAGGTTTTGCAGTTGATACTTCACATGGATTAATGGTTCCTGTGATCCGGGATGCAGATCAGAAAAAAATAGTGATTGTTGCAGAAGAAATGGGAGATCTTGCAGAACGTGCGCGTGAAGGAAAATTGAAGCCTGCTGAGATGCAGGGATCTAGTTTTACTATTTCCAGCCTCGGGGGAATTGGAGGGACAGCTTTTACGCCCATTATCAATGCGCCAGAGGTTGCTATTCTTGGCGCTTCCCGTGCAAATATTAAACCGGTATATTTTGATGGTAAGTTTGTTCCAAGATTAATGTTGCCACTGTCGCTGTCATATGATCACAGAGTAATTGATGGTGCATCAGCTGCACGTTTTACTACATTTATTAGTAAGGAACTTGCTAACATGTCTAAGGCCTTTTCGTGAGAAAGAGCTTTTACAGTATTAAGGAATTTAATATAAAAATGATATTAATTAGTGCTTTCTTCTTATTTCTATACTGCTTTCGCCTAAGGGTCGATGTCTAACTCTGGGGCCCCTCTTGTTGGTATTTTTGGGGGAACGTTTGATCCCATACACTATGGTCATCTAAGAATAGCTGAAGAAATTGTAAAAACTGTCGGTCTACAGAAATTGTATTTTGTGCCTGCTGGTATGCCAAGATTGCGGCATTCTCCTGTAGCATCCCCACAACACCGAGTAGAAATTGTTCGCTTAGCAATTCAAAAAAATCCAGATTTTGTTCTGGATGAGCGTGAAATTAATCGTGGTGGCGTTAGTTATAGCATAGACACAGTACGTGAATTTAAACAGGAATTTGGGGAAGAAATTAGGCTATGCTTTGTACTGGGAGCAGATGCTTTTATAAATCTTCCGGAGTGGAAAAATTGGAAAGAGCTTTTTAATTTATTTCATTTTATAGTTTCTACCCGTCCAGGATACACTCTTACCCTAATTAAAGAGTTATTGTCAAAAGAGTTGAGAGAAGAGTGTTCTCAACGATGGGTATCTAATACTGAGAGTTTAAGAAAAGATACGAGTGGCTTGATCTTTATTGCATCGACAACTATGCTAGATATTTCTGCAACCAGTATCCGTGCACATATTGCTGATGGGAGAAGTGTACGGCATTTAGTTCCTAGCGTAACTGTAAATTATATTTCAGAAAATAAATTGTATTTATAAAATATATGAATCTCAACCAGTTAATTAAAATTATCATTTCTGCATTAGAGGATATTAAAGCAAACGATATAGAAATATTAGATGTGACAAAGAGGGCAACTATTTTTGATCGTATGATAATTGCAAGCGCAGTTTCAACTCGCCAAGCAAGGGCCATAGCAAATAATGTAAATGAGAAAGTAAAAGAATCAGGGGGTACGTCTTATGGCACAGAGGGAGAGGGTTCCGGAGAATGGGTGCTGGTAGACTTAGGGGATGTGTTAGTACATATAATGTTACCAGCTGTGCGGATGCATTACGATCTTGAGGGCCTATGGAGTGAATTAGAAACAGGAGTCGTTGAGCAGCAGATAACTTCTAATCAATCTGAAAATAACTCTACCCTAGAGTCAAATAGATTGTTGGCTCATTAAGTAATTTGTAGTGCTTTTATTATGAAATTATTCATCTTGGCGGTAGGTAACAAAATGCCGAAATGGGTAGATGATGGCTTCACAGATTATGCAATGCGCATGTCACAAGAGGTGACAATAGAATTACTAAGAATTAAGCCGGAGAAACGTAGTAAAAATATAAAAATTAGCCAGTTGCTTTCTGCTGAAGCTAAACGTATTCATGCAGTGCTGCCACCAAAATGTCGTACGATTGTAATGGATGAGTGCGGAAGACATTGGAGTACGGTCAAACTAGCTGATTCTATTTCTAGTTGGATGGGGAATGGAGGGGATACGGCTTTTATTATTGGTGGTGCTGATGGGTTAGACTCGAAAATTAAAAAATCTGCAGATGAAGTTTTAGCATTATCTGCGCTAACACTGCCACATGGTTTGGTGCGCGTATTGCTAGCAGAACAGTTATACCGTGCAGTATCACTTATTAAAAGGCATCCGTATCATCGGAAATAATAGTGAACATAATTTGAATGACTTATCCAGTAAATCAAATTTATCTTGCCTCTCGTAGCCCTCGTCGCCGTCAGCTATTAAAGCAGATCGGAGTGAATTTTGAAATGCGTCCAGTTAATATTGATGAAACAATGGAGAAAGGAGAGGCTCCAGCTGATTATGTTTGCCGCATGGCCCGGGCTAAAGCAGAAGTGGGGTGGTTGCGGTTAATACAGAGAAGATTGCCTTTGAGGCCGCTGTTGGCAGCTGCCACTATAATAGTGTTCAGGGGTAAAATTATTGGTAAGCCAGATAACCCAGTTCATGGCAGAAAGATGTTGAGCGACTTTTCAGGGAAGACTCACAAAGTATTGACAGCAGTGGCTGTTGTTGCAAAGAATAAGATAGAAGAATCCTTATCTACCACTACAATACGATTTCGTGATATCAGTCAGAGTGAAATAACCAATTATCTTAATGGCACCGAATCACATGACAGGGCAGGTTCCTACGCAATGCAAGGAAGAGCAGCAGTTTTTATAATAAAAATATCAGGAAGCTATAGCGGGTCATTGGGATTGCCGATTTTTGAAACAGCGCAATTATTAGAAAAGTTTAATATAAAAATCTTACACCCAGTTGATAAATAATTTCGTATCTATGAGTAAAGAAATTCTTGTCAACATAACCCCACAAGAGACCCGTGTTGCAGTGATAGAACAGGGAGTGGTTCAAGAACTGCACATCGAGCGCGCTAGCAGCCTTGGTAAGGTTGGAAATATATACAATGGCCGTGTCAGGCGGGTGTTGCCCGGAATGCAGTCTGCTTTTATTGATATAGGCCTTGATCGTGCTGCTTTTTTGCATATAGCTGATATTTGGGGGGCTCGTCAGGATGGAGAGGCTATCGATAAACCTATAGAAAAATTACTGCATGAAGGTGAAGATATTTTGGTCCAGGTTATTAAGGATCCAATTAGTAGCAAAGGTGCCCGGTTATCTACCCAGATTAGTATTGCCGGGAGAATGTTGGTATACCTTCCACAAGAATCCAATATTGGCATTTCCCAGCGTATTGAAGACGAAACTGAGCGTGAATTGCTTAGAGAAAAAATGCAGATACTTGCAGCTGATGAGAAAGGCGGGTACATAGTTCGCACAATGGCAGAAAACGCAGACGAGCATGACTTACAAACAGACATAAAATATCTTGGAAGACAGTGGTTAAATATTCAGGATCAATTTCTAACTGCTTCCTCATCGGCACTAATTTACCAGGGATTAAATTTAAGTTATAGAGCTCTACGTGATTTTGTGACCGATGACACAGTTCGTATTTTAGTAGATTCCCGTGAGACATTTCAGAGAATGGCTGCATTTGCTGATGAGTATATGGCGAATGTGAAAGGACGGTTGGAACATTATGCAGGAGAGCGTCCATTATTTGATCTGAAAGGAGTGGAAGATGAAATAGAGAGATCTCTAGCAAGGCGAGTGAATTTAAAATCTGGAGGCTATCTAATCTTTGATCAGACGGAGGCATTAACTACCGTTGATGTTAATACAGGTGGATTTGTTGGCATACGAAATTTTGATGATACTATCTTCAAAAATAATCTTGAGGCAGCCCAAGTAATTGCACGTCAGTTACGATTGCGAAACCTGGGTGGGATCATCATCATAGATTTTATTGATATGGAGAATGAAGTGCATAAGAATTCTGTTCTTACAGAATTTAAGAAAGCTTTATTGAAAGACCGAACAAAAATGACTGTTAATGGTTTTACAGCATTGGGCCTTGTAGAGATGACACGAAAACGTACCAGAGAAAGCCTTGCACATACACTGTGCGAGCCCTGTCCAATCTGCCAGAGTCGTGGAGAAGTAAGGACGGCACAAACAATTTGTTATGAGATTCTACGTGAATTGCTGCGAGAGTCTCGTCAGTTTGATGCCCGTGAATTTCGTATTCTTGCATCACAACAGGTAGTTGACTTGTTTCTTGATGAAGAGTCCGAGAGGCTTACCCAACTTGGAGATTTCATTGCAAAACCCATTAGCCTACAAGTTGAGACGACTTATGCACAAGAACACTATGATGTAATATTGATGTAGCCTATACAAAAACTAGCTACAGCCAGATATTATTTCATCAAGATTTATTTATGATGTAAACGATCGTAGTGAAACTATTTTTATGATTAGATTATTGTGACCCCTAAATATTGGGAACAAGCTACTAAAGAGCTTGTTAAAAATGATCAGGTAATGGGCAACCTTATATTGGGCACCAAGGGAGCCATGTCATACTCACATGGTGATGCATTTACTACACTGGCTCGCGCTATTGTTAGCCAGCAGATTTCTGTAAAAGCAGCAGAGAGTGTCTGGAATAGATTAATTGTTAGCGCACCTGAAATGATACCGCAAGCAGTTTATAACTTGGAAAATGATGTGGTAAGAGGCTGTGGTTTATCACAGAGAAAAGTAGATTATTTGCAGGACCTGTCATTACATTTTATAAAGAATGATTTAAATGAAACAATTTGGCATGAAATGGATGACGAAGCTATTATTCTAGAATTGACAAGGGTAAAAGGAGTTGGGCGTTGGACTGCTGAGATGTTTTTGATTTTCTATATGTTGCGCCCGAACATATTTCCAATAGACGATCTTGGTCTAAAACGAGCGCTAAGCATACAATATAATGATAGTAAACCTGTAGGTAAGAATGAAATGTATATAATTTCTGATCTATGGAGGCCATGGCGTTCTGTGGCAACGTGGTATTTGTGGCGTAGCCTAGATCCGTTACCAGTAGAGTACTGATTTCGTTTGACCTATTTTATTCTATGAGCATCCCATCAACTAATTGTAATGTATGACCAGTTTGTTTGGATAGAAATGGGTCATGAGTAACAATGATAAGGCTTGCGCCGGCATCACGGTTAAGATCCAACATTAATTTAAAGACCTCGCCGGCAGTATGCCGATCAAGATTACCGGTAGGCTCATCAGCAAGGATACACACAGGCTTAGTAACTAAAGCTCGGGCAATTGCTGCACGCTGACGCTCTCCACCTGAAAGTTCTCCTGACGTATGAGACATACGATGGTTTAGGCCAACCTGAGTTAGCATATCTGCAGCACGATCATATGATTCATCACTGTTAATTTTTCGAATTAACAGTGGCATAGCAACATTTTCTAGGGCACTAAATTCTGGTAGTAAATGATGAAACTGATAAATAAAACCAAGTGACTGATTTCGAAGCCGGCACCTCTCCTCTTCATTTATAGAAGAGATGCTTTGGCCCATAATCTGGATGTCTCCAGCAGTGGGCGCATCTAATCCCCCAAGAAGGTGTAGTAATGTACTCTTTCCAGAACCAGATATGCCAACAATAGAAAGTGATTCTCCTGCCGTTATATGTAAATCTATGCCCATTAATACAGGCACTTCCAGTTTCGCTTGGAAATAACTCTTATGTAAATTACTGCAAGAAATAATCTCTTTACTCATATCTTAGTGCTTCTGCAGGATTAACTCTAGATGCTCGGTAGCTAGGATAGATCGTTGCTAGAATAGTTAGTCCAAATGATAAAATTGCAACGGTTACTATATCTGTAAGATGAGGGTCTGATGGAACCTCGCTTATATAATAAACTTCACGAGATAAGAACTGAACATTAAATAAATATTCAACAAATGCAATGACTGAGTCCACATTGAATGCGAGTAATACTCCCCCAAACACTCCGAGAGTCGTACCAAGAAAACCGATTATGGTGCCTTGAATAATAAATATTTTCATGATACTTCTTGGGCTTGCTCCAAGAGTACGAAGAATTGCAATGTCAGACTGTTTGTCTGTTACGGCCATTACCAGGGTTGAAACAATATTAAAAGCAGCTACTAGAATTAGTAATGCAAGAATAAGAGAGAGCATCCGTTTCTCAATCTGGATGGCACGAAAATAATTTGCATGCTGGCTAGTCCAATCACTAATGAATGTGGTATCAGAAATCATTGGTAGCAATTCTTGGACGACTTTTTTTGATTGAAATAAATCTTGTAACTTTAGCCTGACACCTGAGACCTGGGTACTTTCCATTCGATATAATTTTTGTGCATCCGCCATATGGATTAATGCTAATGTGGAGTCATATTCAAAGTGACCTGCCTTGAAAATACCGGTAATGGTAAATTGTTTAAGACGTGGCAGTATCCCTACTGGCGTCATTTGTCCTTGCGGGGATATTAATACAATCTTGTCTCCCCTTGATGCACCTAAGGATTGCGCTAGTTCCGAACCAACAACGATACCAAACTCCCCAGATACGAGGTTATTTAGTTTTCCACTTACCATCATCTGTGAGAAACTGGCAACATTCTCCTCCTTACTTGGTAATACGCCGCGCACTAATACACCACGCACAATCTGATTAAACGAAACCATACCTTGCGCACTAACGTATGGAGCAGCAGACTCTACTTGCGGGTGTTTAATTGCCTCATTTACTACACTCTGCCAGTCAGATAATTTTTCATTAACACCGCTAATCTGGATATGTGATGCAACACCTAAAATGCGTGTTCTTATTTCCTCCTGAAATCCATTCATAACTGACATCACCGTGATCAGAGCTGTCATGCCAAGAGTGATACCCAGAAGAGAGATTAATGAGATAAAAGAAATATAATGATTGCGGCGTTTAGCACGCGTGTAGCGGAGACCAATAAATAATTCATAGGAAAGCACAGACAATACCCCTAAGTATAAGAAAGGGGTTTAGAGCTTGCTACATTTTGTCGACGCTTAACAAAACATCGAATAAACAGGATGATCATTGTTTAATTTTTACGACTTACGATACTCGCATGTCTCCTTTATACATTCCACATAAAGTGACAATGAATGTTCTCGAATGACAAAGCCCCTATCTTTAGCGATCTGAGTTTGACGGTTTTCAATCTCCTCGTCATAAAATTCTCCAACATGGCCACACTGTATGCATACAAGATGATCATGATGATCACCCCGATTAAGTTCAAATACAGCCTTGCCACTTTCAAAGTGGTGGCGCTTTAGAACGCCAGCTTGCTCAAATTGTGTCAGGACACGATAAACGGTAGCAAGACCGATATCTTCTCCTTCGCTTATCAAAGAACGATATACATCTTCTGCCGACAGGTGCTGTGTTACGGTATTTTCAAATAAACTTAGTATTCGTAACCTTGGCAGTGTAGCCTTCAGGCCCATAGTTTTAAGATTGGTTGGCTTATTCATAGTTATATCCGCTCAGCAAATTAATTACTGTATCATATAATGCTAAACCTGCTTTGAAAACATATGTTACCGCGATGCACGAAAAAAAACTTACGCTGCTTGTTTTATTACTTATAACGGGGTGCTCTTCGATACCGTCTATACTTTATAAAATAGATGTGCAGCAAGGAAATATTATAACGCAGGACATGGTTGATAAATTAAAGCCTAATATGACCAAATCGCAGGTCCGTTTCGTACTTGGCACAGCATTAATTGGCGATGTATTCCATAAAGATCGCTGGGATTATGTTTATCGACTCTTACAACATGGTAATCTAGTTGAAGAATATAAGCTAACAGTGTTTTTCGAGGATGATAAGCTGGTAAGGACCGCTGGTGATTTTTCAGGCTCTCTTGCTTCTATTTCTCCCAAATATATTGGGCTAGATAAATATCCTGCCAGCGAAGAGAAGGGTGCGAAATTAGTACCGGAATCAATTGTCTCTGGTGTGGAGCAGGGAGAAGGGAACAGTACGAAGTTAATACCGGAATCAGTTGTCTCTGGCGAGACGCAGGGAGAACAAGACGCCCCTACTATTATTGCTATAGAGGACGATACAATATCATCACAATACCAGGATACAGCTGATATTGAACTGGGGATGCCGCCACCGCCACCTGGAATTTCAGATGGCATAGAGGCAGATTAATAGTAGTTAGAATAACTTCTAAGGAAGACGATAAATAATTTTGCGAGTATATAAATGACAATATTAAATATTGCAGTTGCTGGTAGTTCTGGTCGAATGGGTAGAGCGCTGTTGGCCGCTATTATGAAAGATCCAAGCGCGCATCTACAAGCAGCGTTAGAAATGGATGGAAGTCCTTATCTTGGAAAGGATGTAAGCGAATTAACTGGTGATCTCTGCAGTGTTGTTATTACTGATAATTTTTCCGCCGCCCTTCCAGGGTGTGATGTTCTGATTGATTTTACTCAGCCAGAAGGAACAATTAAACATCTTTCTGTTTGTCGTGCCGAGGGAATAAAAATGGTGATTGGCACAACGGGGTTCTCTGTAGAGCAAAAAGAGGTGCTCAAGGAGGCCTCAGAAGATATTGCACTCGTAGTGGCGCCGAACATGAGTGTGGGAGTGAACGTTACTTTCAAACTTCTAGATATAGCTGCTAAAGTATTAGGTGAGGGTTATGATATTGAGATTGTCGAAGCTCATCATCGTCACAAAGTAGATGCGCCGTCAGGTACAGCATTGCATATGGGTGAAATAGTGGCGAAAGCAACTGGGAGCAACCTCTCGGAAGTTGCCATATATGGGCGCGAAGGGGTCACATGTGAGCGTTCATCCAGAACTATTGGGTTTTCTACTATACGCGGCGGTGACATAGTTGGTGATCATACGGTTATGTTTGCAGGTACAGGAGAGCGAATTGAGATTTCGCATAAAGCTAATAATCGTGCAACATTTACTAACGGAGCATTGCGTGCAGCGCGTTTCTTAACAGATAAGGACAAGGGCTTGTTTGATATGCAAGATGTCCTTGGGCTACGATAGAATAATTTATTCGGTATCACCTGTATACTTTTGGCCAGAATAGAAGGTCTTAAGAGGAGTGGTGCAGAGTATCTGGCTAGTCTGAAATATATTCAGTTACAGGCGAGAAATTTAAGTGGAATTTATACTGCTGCTGATGGATTTTTAAGCGAGACAATCAGGTTCTTTGTAAAATTCTACATAAAATTTAACTGGGCCTAAAAGAGCTACGCTATGTAGTACCTCTGGCAGAATAACTCCTGGCTCATTAGGAGATAATACTGTGTCTACTTTTAAGCTATTAACACGATATTGAAGTGACCCTTCTATAAGAATAATTTTTCCCCAGACTCCAATTTTCGTCGAGTGATCATTTTTCAGCCCAGATGGTAATGATTCCTCGGTAAAAACTGGTGTTTTTTTATAGGGTATAAAATTTCCCGGGAATTCAAATTTATCGCACCGAACACAGTTAAGTGTTTCCCCTATCTTATTTTTGCGCCCAGATTCTGTTATTACCCAGGGTCGATTGATGAACGGTGGGGAATGCCGCACATGCTGCAGATGGCCACAATTTAAAGTAGCAACCCAATCTCCAATATCGTCATGTCCAAATCGTATGATTGGTCGCTTCATAGTTGGTATTACTCATCAAATATTTCTAAAAACAATCTAATAAATTAAATTTTATCAAATATAATTGGTCTTAGTACTTTTCTTGGATTTTACAAGTAGAATACCAATTTTATAATTTCATGAGGAAAGAGAATGGAAATTCATGTTTATGATACTTATGTCAAATCAAAAGATGGCCATACTATACATTTTGATGTATTTACTGCGGTAAAAGATGATCAAAAGGCCGTAGAATACGCAAGACAATGGTTAGTTTCAATCGATGAGGGTGATGCAGCAATTTCCAGCAAGGAATGCAGGTTTTGCCACAGCCAGGGCGCACCAAAAAATGTTGAAGATGCAATTAATAGGGATGGCTATTTTATTTACAAGATGGAGGGTTGTAAGTAGATTCTTTAATTATTTAAAGTACACTCAGAAATTATTTAGAGATGAAAATTACATCCCCATCTCTTTCCATAGTTCATCTACACGGGTTTTTATTGCCGGGTCCATAGTGATTGGTTTTCCCCAAGGGCGGGTGGTTTCTGCAGGCCATTTATTAGTCGCGTCTAAGCCCATTTTCCCACCTAGCCCGGATATGGGGCTGGCAAAATCCAGATAATCTATAGGCGTATTCTCGACGATCAGAGTGTCACGTGCCGGATCAACACGGGTTGTTATTGCCCAGATAACCTCTTTCCAGTCACGGATATCAATATCATCATCGGTAACAATAATAAATTTTGTATACATAAACTGACGTAAGAAGCTCCATACGCCGAACATTACGCGTTTTGCATGACCTGCATATTGTTTTTTCATGCTTATTACCGCCATTCGATAGGAGCAGCCCTCAGGTGGCAAGTAAAAATCAGTAATCTCAGGAAATTGTTTTTGTAGTAGTGGTACGAATACTTCGTTTAATGCTACGCCCAGAATTGCTGGTTCATCCGGTGGCTTGCCGGTGTAAGTTGAGTGGTAAATTGGGTTATGTCGCATGGTAATACGCTCAACAGTAAATACCGGAAATGTTTCTTGTTCGTTGTAGTATCCCGTATGATCACCGAACGGTCCTTCAAGAGCTGTCTCATCAGGATAAATAAATCCTTCCAGTACAATTTCCGAACTAGCTGGAACCTGTAAATCATGGCTTAGACATTTCACTATTTCTGTTTTTGTGCCACGTAATAATCCAGCGAATTGGTATTCGCTAAGATTGTCTGGCACCGGTGTAACTGCACCAAGTATGGTTGCTGGATCAGTTCCTAATGCTATTGCAAGCGGATAGGGTTTGCCGGGACTTGCAAGGCAAAAATCCTGAAAATCTAAAGCACCTCCACGATGAGCTAACCAACGAATGATTAATTTGTTAGAAGAGAGTACCTGCTGACGATAAATACCTAGGTTCTGCCGTGTTTTTTTCGGGCCTTTGGTGACAGTTAATCCCCAGGTAATTAGGGGGCTGATATCCTCAGGCCAGCATGTTTGGATAGGTAATTTGTAAAGATCAATGTCATTTCCTTCCCAGACAATATCCTGACATGGCGCGCTTGTAAGAACTTTTGGCGCCATGTTCAAGACTTGTTTAAGTATTGGTAGCTTGTCCCACATATCTTTCAATCCTTTAGGGGGATCTGGTTCTTTTAGATAAGCCAGGAGCTTGCCTACTTCACGTAGCGCTTCAACTGATTCTTGACCCATTCCCATCGCCACACGTTTAGGTGTGCCAAACAGATTCCCAAGTACAGGAATATTGTGCCCTTTAGGGTTCTCAAATATGACGGCAGGGCCCTCAGATTTTAATAGCCGATCACAAATTTCAGTCATTTCCAGATATGGGCTGACCTCAGTTGTAATTCGTTTTAATTCTCCCTTACTTTCTAACTGTGCAAGGAACTCTCGTAGATCTTTATATTTCATCGCATGCGCATTTAAAAAATTATTTATATAAAATAATCAAGAGCAATACCGATAAAAATAATTGCCCCTACCCAGTTATTGTGAAGAAAAGCCTTGAAGCAATCAGCCGGTTTTCGATCTCTGATCAGGTAATATTGGTACATTATAAGGCCTAACGCGATATTAAGACTCAGGTAGTATGCTACACCAAGACTCTGTAGCTGCCCTACACAAAACATAAGGCCAATAAAAATTATGTGACACAGCATGATCCCAGCCACATCAAAACGCCCAAAAGTAATGGCGGAGGTCTTAATGCCAATTTTTAGATCGTCAGTTTTATCCACAATGGCGTACTCGGTATCATATGCAATTACCCAGAGTAAATTAGCAGCCATTAGCAGCCATGCAATTACTGGAATAGTATTAGTTTGTGCGGCAAATGCCATTGGGATACCAAAACTAAAAGCAATGCCTAGGTACGCTTGTGGTATTGCAAAAAATCTCTTTGTGAACGGATAGCTTGCGGCTAGAAACAGCGCACATATTGACAATGAAATCGTCAGGGAGTTTAGATTAAGAATCAAAAGGAATGCACAAAAACTAAGTCCCGTAGCTAGTAATAGTGCTTCTTTAGAGCTCACTACCCCTGTGGCAAGCGGGCGGTTTTTAGTACGCTCAACGTGCGGATCGAAGTCTTGATCTGCATAGTCATTTATTACACAGCCAGCAGAACGCATAAGAACCGTACCAAGTATAAATACCCACAAAATGATTGAATCAGGCGCACCTTTTGCTGCTAGCCACAAGGCCCATAATGTAGGCCATAAAAGAAGTAAGATACCAATAGGCTTATCAAGGCGCATAAGCTGTTTGTAATAATCTAAACGCTTAAAGCTGATCATTTAATCAATCCCAAAATTGCAGGAAAAAATACCTCGGTAACTAGTATAGGTTGTCCATTTAAGGTAAATAAGGAGCGGCGAGCCCATAATTTATCCGGCAATATGGTCATATTTTTACAAGCTTGATAGAAGAGCGGGTGAGTCGGGTTTAATTTTCTGAATCCAAATGGTGTTCGTTTGGTAATGGGATTAGTAAATAGCATCGTACCCAGAGATTTATTACCAAGTTTACTCAATCCGCACCATGCCCCCCGTAAGTCTTTTCTCGCTACGACAGAGTGGGCAAACACTACAGGTGTTTTGCCACAGTATAGATATACCTCGCGGACATGTGCTAGCTCTCCAGGACGTAATTTCAGTATAGCAAGCTCATCGTTACATGCTGTTGCAAGAGACTGGAAGGCTGGTTCTACACGAAAATTATTGCAACGTTGTTGAATACGGCGCGTCAGGGATCCGCTATTCTGTAACCAGCTACGAATTCTGGGTGACATGGTTAAAGGCTCAGGATTCCATCCTGGAAATTGATTAGAATTCATTGTTGCGGAAATAAAAAATAAGAATTACGGTGCATAATTTAATAGGATTAAATAGAACTAGACTTTTTAACAGAAACTCTATCTTAGGCTAATAATTGGCCAATTATTTTCTTTTGCGTATTTTTCTAGAGTTGAATCTGGGTCTACTGCTACAGGATTAGTTACTTTTTTAAGCAACGGAATATCATTAAGAGAATCACTATAAAACCAGCTCTCAAGGAAAGATAACCAAGTAAGATTGTGTTCATCCATCCAGTCTTCCAACCTTGTTATTTTCCCTTCTCTAAAGCATGGGGTGCCAGAAACTTGGCCGGTAAACTCACCATCTTCCTGGCCAGGTTCAGTTGCAATTAGATTATTAA
Organism: Nitrosomonadaceae bacterium; assembly: GCA_014237605.1. GTDB lineage: Bacteria > Pseudomonadota > Gammaproteobacteria > Burkholderiales > Nitrosomonadaceae > BJGV01. The sequence continues at coordinate 17,141 of JAAZZR010000026.1, forward strand.
TCCCAAGTATTCTTGCGATTGGCTCGGTAACAAAACGGTTCGTGGCAGTGATAATAATACACAAATCACCTCCTAGCATATGTTCATTGATCAGTTTATATGCACCCGGTGCAATCTGCGACATAATCTTTTTTGCCATAAATTCATTATGCCAGTCATCAAGTTGGGTACGGGGATAGAGAGATAACGGTTGTAACTGGAAGTCTAAAAATTGATTTATATCTAATATTCCTGACTTATATTGCTCATAAAATTCTAAATTACGTGATTCATATTCTTTACGATCAAGGACTTTTTTTTCAATCAGGAATTGAGACCACTCAAAATCGCTGTCACTAGTTAGAAGCGTATTATCAAGATCAAATAAGGCCAAGTTCATGATGCTGGAAGCAGTAGTTCGCGCAACATAGGAATAGTAATTGGGCGTTTTTCTCTAAGCGAGTGAAGATCAAGAGCATCAAGCGTGACGATCAGTGAAGGCAAATCACGTTTTACATGTCGTAGTAAATAATTACATACATCCTGAGTCAATTTAAACCCCTTTCTTTTAGCATGTTTTTTCATGGCTTGTATTTTTTCATCATCAGATAATTCGTGAACCTGATAGATTAACCCCCATCCCAAGCGTGTAACTAAATCCTCACGTAACTTTAGTTGTGACGGAGCAACAGAACCACTTACCAACATAAGTGATTGGCACTCATCTCGAATATGATTATAGAGATTAAATAAATCAATTTGTGTTGACGCGCTGAGACGGTCAACATTGTCTATTGTTAAACAGTTAATTTTATCGACTACAGAAAAATCCATTTTAAAGTTTTGCGTTATACCACAGTTAATATAATCTGCGTTTAATTTATTTTGCATAAATGATTCAACCACTGCCTGTAATAAATGACTTTTTCCGCACCCATTCACCCCCCATAGTCATCTTTGCGCTACTTGCGTTTGGCCAGCTGTTTGGGTTTGTTGGCCTGT
>JAAZZR010000027.1 GCA_014237605.1 Nitrosomonadaceae bacterium
GGATCCAATTGATGAACCAATTCCAGTAATACCTACTGCACATTACATGATGGGTAGAAAATTACTTTATCCCTACTGTACAGGGTCGGGGAATGTCAATTATTAAGGCCCGGGGACTATCAAGTGCTGCAAGCGCTGCAAATGCCACTATAAATCACGTTCATGATTGGGTTTTTGGAACAAAGAAAGATGACTGGACATCTATGGGTATACCTTCAAATGGTAGCTATGGGATTCCTGAAGGTGTAATTTACAGTTATCCAGTTGTATGCGAGAACGGTTCCTATAAAATATTTCAGGGATTGGAAATAAATGAATTTAGCAAGAAAAAAATGAAAATAACCTATGAAGAACTAGTGGAAGAGAGAGCACTGATATCGCATCTGCTCAATAAATAAGTTTATTCCTGCCCTCTTTTATTCATCTATTAATATACTTAGATTCGTCATGTAGTTTACGTTGAATACAAATTCAAGAAAAAAACATAATAGCTAATTCATATGCCACATAATCAATTCAACAACCTAAAGAACCTTACCCTTCCCCAGGGAGGCAAAATGAAATTTTATTCCCTACCCGCATTAGAAAAAATGGGATTTGGTAAAATTTCACGGCTACCAGTTTGTATCCGTATTATTCTAGAATCAATTGTACGTAATTATGACGATAAAAAGATTACTGCTACGCATGTAAAGCAACTTGCCGGATGGAAACCTAATGCCGCAAGAACTGCTGAAATTCCTTTTATCGTAGCCCGAATAGTCTTGCAGGATTTTACCGGGATTCCATTATTGGCAGATTTGGCAGCTATGCGGAGTGCGGCTAAAAGATCCGGAGGAGACCCGAAAATCATTGAACCTTTGGTGCCTGTCGATCTCGTGGTTGATCACTCAGTTCAGGTCGATCATTTTGGTAACAAGAAGGCGCTTGATCTCAATATGGAAATTGAATTTCGTCGCAATAGCGAGCGATATCAGTTCATAAAATGGGGTATGCAGGCATTTCAAACATTCAAAGTTGTACCGCCGGGTGTGGGTATTGTTCATCAGGTGAATCTTGAATACCTAGCACGCGGCGTTCACCAGAAGAATAATGTGCTCTTCCCCGATACTTTGGTTGGAACTGACTCACATACCACCATGATAAACAGTATTGGAGCAGTTGGCTGGGGCGTGGGTGGTATTGAAGCTGAGGCCGGCATGCTAGGGCAACCTGTTTATTTTCTGACACCAGATGTTATAGGTGTAAATTTAACTGGCAGGCTACGAAGAGGTGTCACAGCTACTGACCTCGTATTATCTATTACCGAGTTACTCCGAAAGGCAAAAGTAGTTGGTAAATTTGTTGAATTTTTTGGAGATGGCACTAAGTCTCTGTCACTGCCGGACAGAGCAACTATTGCTAACATGGCGCCTGAATATGGTGCAACTATGGGCTTTTTCCCAGTAGATGGAGCAACCATTGATTACTTCAAAAATACTGGACGTAGTGATGAAGAAATTTCTATGTTCCAGTCCTATTTTGAAGCACAAAAATTATACGGCACTCCTCTTAAAGGAGAGATCGATTACACCAGTGAAATAGATTTTGATTTGGGCTCAGTTGCTCCGTCATTAGCAGGGCCAAAACATCCACAGGATCGCATAGAAATTGGAAAAGTGAAAGACACATTTACTTCTCTCTTTACCAAACCAGTTAAAAAAAATGGATATGCGAGAGATAGGAAAATTATAAATAAACGTTACTCCGAAAACTCTATAAACTTAGGTCATGGCGACGTCTTAATTGCCGCGATTACGTCATGTACAAATACTTCTAACCCAAGCGTATTGATTGCTGCAGGGTTACTGGCAAAGAAAGCGGTTGAGAAAGGCCTAAAAGTTAAGCCACATATTAAGACATCACTTGCACCTGGTTCACGTGTAGTAACAGAATACCTGAAAGCAACTGGTTTATTACCCTATCTAGAAAAATTAGGTTTTAATCTTGTGGGTTATGGCTGTACAACTTGCATTGGAAATTCTGGCCCTCTACAGGCAAAAATAGAGGAAACAATAATAAAAAATGACCTAGTATGTGCAGCAGTACTCTCAGGAAATCGTAATTTTGAAGCACGTGTTCACCCGAATATCCAAGCAAATTTTCTTGCCTCACCACCATTGGTAGTATCGTATGCAATTGCTGGAACTATGTTTAAGGATCTAATGACCGAGCCTCTAGGTATTGGCAAAGATGGTGACCCAGTATGGCTTGGTGATATTTGGCCAAGTAATGAAGAAATTAATGGACTGATGAAATTTGCAACTAATGCAGAAACTTTCCGAAAACTATACTGCGATCTCACTAAGGATCACTCACTATGGAATAGCATATCATCGGCTACTGGCGGGATATATAACTGGCCGGAATCTACTTATATTGCTGAGCCGCCATTTTTTCAAGATTTTAATATTAAGCCTGTACAGCTAGATAAGAATAGTGAAATTATTAATGCTCGTGCACTGGGAATATTTGGAAACTCACTAACTACCGATCACATCAGCCCTGCTGGAGCTATTAAAGATAATTCTCCTGCAGGGAAATATTTACTCGCAAATAACATAGCTAAAACTGATTTCAACAGCTATGGCTCACGCCGTGGTAACCACGATGTGATGATACGCGGAACATTTGCTAATGTACGTATTAAAAATTTAATGATACCAGGTAGTGAAGGCGGCATTACTCTATACCAATCTAAAAAGTCAAAAAGTGTACAGATGAGCATTTATGATGCCGCAATGAAATATATGGGAGAAAATAAACCTACAATTATTTTTGGTGGAGAAGAATATGGTACCGGATCAAGCCGTGATTGGGCGGCCAAGGGAACTCAATTACTTGGTATTAAAGCAGTAATTACTAAAAGTTTCGAACGTATACATCGAAGCAATCTGGTTGGGATGGGTGTATTGCCCTTGCAATTTAAAGGCAATGATAGCGTGGAATCATTAAAAATTAATGGTTCTGAGCAGTTTGATATTTTAGGTTTGGATGACATTCGCCCGCAACAAGATGTAACTCTTATAATTCGCGATCAAAATGGGACTCGTAAGGTTAAGCTTCTATGCAGGATAGACACTCCTATTGAAGTGGACTATTTCATGCATGGTGGCATCCTACCCTACGTACTCAAGGAGCTTATGACCGTATAGATTTAGTCCCTTCTCCAACAAGTACCTTGTGGATTATCCTCTAAAACTACACCTGCATTAAAGAGATCCTTACGGATCTGATCCGCTCGAGCATAGTCTCCTTCTTTACGTGCAGTAACTCGTTCCCGAATCAAATCTTCAATCTGCTCTGATGTATATGCTGAATCTCCAAGGGATGCATCATCCTGGAAATATTGTTGTGGATCTTGTTGCAATAAACCTAATATTCCGCCTAGTCCCTTCAGTAAATCCGCTCCCTGCTTCAAGCTTTTTTTATTGGTTTCATTAGCAAGGTCAAATAATACTGCAATAGCTTCAGGGGTATTAAAATCATCATTCATCGCTCCCATAAAGCGTTGCGCATGGATATTATTCCAGTCTAGTTTAGGCTTATTAGTAACTATATTTCCTTTAAGCGCAGTGTAAAGTCTATCTAACGCGTGTTTAGCATCCTCTAAATGACTATCCGAATAATTTAAAGGACTACGGTAATGTGCACGCAGAATAAAAAAACGAACCACTTCCGGCCGATAACTCGCCAATATCTCACGTACAGTAAAGAAATTTCCCAATGACTTAGACATCTTCTCATTGTCTACACGAACAAACCCATTATGCATCCAATAATTAACGAAAGGGGTGTCGTGTGTAGCTTCACTCTGCGCAATCTCATTTTCATGGTGAGGAAACTGCAAGTCCTGCCCGCCCCCGTGTATATCAAAATGCTCTCCTAAATGATTTTCACACATTGCTGAGCATTCAATATGCCAGCCAGGTCGACCTTTCCCCCAGGGGGCAGTCCAAGAAGGTTCGTTAGCTTTGACTGCTTTCCACAATACAAAATCTAATGGATTTCTCTTATGTGGATTAACAGCAACGCGTTCCCCAGCATTTAGATTTGCCGCTACCTTACCGGATAGCTTTCCATAATCAGGAAACTTATCTACGGCGTAAAATACGTCACCATTCGCCGCGGCATATGCGAAGTCTTTCTCTATCAATATTTGAATCATAGAAATCATACTTTCTATGTGCTGAGTAGCACGAGGCTCGAATGAAGGCGGCAATACACCCAAAGCAGAGGAGTCTTCATTCATTGCGCGAATAAAGCGACCTGTGAGCGTCTTAATGGTTTCCTGGTTCTCTTGTGCTCGCATAATGATTTTATCGTCTATATCAGTAATGTTGCGCACATAAGTAACCTCATATCCACTGTCCCTAAACCAGCGAACAACCATGTCGAATACAACCATTACACGCGCATGACCCAAATGGCAGTAATCGTATACAGTCATACCACATACATATAATTTAACTTTATTTGCGGTTAACGGAACAAAATTCTGCTTACACTTGGCAAGTGAATTATAAATTTTCAACATTTAATAAATTTTGAGATTGACTAGCTTATTGATAAAATTTGGATGCTCTTAATTAATTTGTTTACGTGGTAAAATATCCCTTGAAGTATAGCATGACAGAATTCCTGTAAATTCTCTTATTCAAAAATACTAAACTCTTTATTAAAAATAAAGGCCTTAAAACCCTCTTATATAGAACCTCTAACCACAATAATTTTATGCATACAATTAAGTTATTTTTTATTTTCTCTATTTTACTGTGCAACTCAGCATTTGCAGCTGGCCAACAAGTTGAAATTAAAACTAATCTTGGGAATATTTTGCTGGAAATCTATCCTGAAAAAGCACCTAAGACCGTCAATAATTTTCTTAGCTATATAAAAGAGAAGCAATATAAAGACACAATCTTTCACCGTGTCATTCCTGGATTTATGATTCAGGGTGGTGGATTTGACAAATCGATGAAAAAAATGCCAACTAGACAACCAATCAAGAACGAAGCTAACAATGGGCTCAAAAATGATATTGGCACAATAGCAATGGCACGCACAGGTGACCCACACTCAGCTACAAATCAGTTTTTTATAAACGTTAAGAATAATGTATTTCTTAACTATACTGAGCCAACCCAAAGAGGTTATGGCTATACTGTATTTGGAAAAGTAATAAATGGAATGGATGTAGTAAATAAGATTTCAGAAGTGCCCACCGGAAGAAGAGACACACCTAAAAAAATGATTGTAATCGAATCCATTTCAACTATAGAATCTGTCTCTGAAGAAATGAAACCAGTTAAATAAAGATAAGGACAAATATGATTAAACTACACACTAGTCATGGTGAAATTACCATAGACCTTAATAATGAAAAAGCTCCGATAACAACTAAGAATTTTATTGAGTATGTAAATAGTGGGCATTTTGATAATACAATATTCCATAGAGTAATTAATAATTTCATGATTCAGGGTGGCGGATTTGAACCCGGGATGAATCAGAAAGAAACCCGCGCCACAATTGAAAATGAAGCTGCTAATGGCCTGAAAAATGATGCCTATACTGTTGCGATGGCGCGCACATCAGATGTTAATTCAGCTACAGCACAATTTTTTATAAATGTAGCTGACAATGGCTTTCTTAATCATACAAAGCCTACTGCTGAAGGATTCGGTTACTGTGTATTTGGAAAAGTTGTAGAAGGAACAGATGTAGTAGATAAAATAAAAGAAGTAAGAACTGGAAACAAAGGTGGTCACCAAGACGTACCATTAGATGACGTGATAATTCAAAAAGCAGAAGAAATATAAATACCACCCTAACTGATTAAGGAAAGATTTAATTACTGACTACAATGTTTTTAGTCCTGTTTCTAAATCTTTCTTAATATCCTTTACTGACTCCAGTCCAACAGCAATACGAAGAAGAGCGTCAGTAATGCCCGCAGCACCCCGCTCACCTTGACTAATACGGGAGTGGGTCGTGCTGGCAGGATGCGTAAGAGTACTTTTAGCGTCCCCAAGATTAGCGGTAATGGAAAGCATACGAGTAGAATTGATTATATGCCACGCTTCCTTCTTTCCTCCCTTCACCTCAAATGAAACTATACCGCCACCACTCTTTTGCTGTTTCTTAGCTAAAGCATGCTGAGGATGAGAAGGTAATCCAGGGTAATATACTTTAGTTATATTTGGCTGTTTCTCAAGCCAAATAGCCACCTCTAATGCATTAGCTGAATGAGCCTCCATACGGATTTTGAGCGTCTCCAGTCCCTTAAGTAGTACCCAGGCATTAAAGGCGCTCAGGGTTGGCCCTGCGGTACGAAGAAAACCAAACACTCCTTTCTCCATTATCAGGTCCCGATTACCTAGAACGGCTCCACCTAACACTCTCCCTTGTCCATCAAGGTACTTAGTTGCCGAGTGAATTATTATATCGGCACCAAAATCTAACGGTCTTTGTAGTATTGGCGAACAGAAACAGTTATCTACCACTAACCAAGCACCAGACTTCTTTGCTAGTGCAGATAATTCAGTTATATCTGAAATTTCAGTAAGAGGATTAGATGGCGTCTCTAAAAAAAATATTTTTGTATTGGCTTTTACTGCTAGTTTCCATTCTTCCATTTCAGTTAACGATACAAAGGTAGTTTCTATACCGAAACGCTTAAGAATATTATTAAATAAATTAAGCGTGGAACCGAATAGGCTCTTTGAAGCAACAATATGATCCCCTGCAGATAGTAATCCCATTACACATGCAAGTATTGCGGACATTCCAGAAGATGTAGCAACACAGGCCTCTGCTCCTTCCAATGATGCAAGACGCTCTTCAAAAGCAGTGACAGTAGGATTAGTGAACCGTGAATATACGTTACCTGGTTCTTCACCAGAAAAGCGTGCAGCCGCCTGTTCAGCGCTATCAAACACATAGCTTGATGTAAGATATAAAGCTTCTGAATGCTCATTAAACTGGCTACGATGAATACCTGTGTGTATCGCAAGGGTCTCCAGTTCAAAATCGTCAGACATGAAAGTTTTCCTCCAAATAAAAAACCCGTTTAGCATTTGCTAAAACGGGCTCCCCCCGCTTTAGCTGAATTTATAAGGCGCCCGCAAGCTGAATATCAAATTGGCGCATATTGGTAAGTTACGCTTAGTGCTAAGTTTTGTCAAATACCCCTTAGTCAGCTGTTACTAAACTTAAATCCAGCTGCGTACTATTCTCAGTTCCTGATAGTACTGCACCAGTATTCCGTTTAGACTCAATCATCGCCAAGTATTCTGGCGTAACATCACCTGTAACATAATTCCCATCAAAACAGGACGTCTCAAAATTCTTAATTGATGGCATCATCTGACGAACATCTTTAGTAAGTGAATCAAGATCCTGATAAATAAGGTAGTCTGCTCCTATTTCTTGACGTATATCATCATCATCACGTCCAGTAGCAATTAGTTCCTGACGAGTCGGCATATCTATTCCATAAACATTAGGATGCCTTACTGGAGGCGCAGCAGAAGCAAAATATACTTTGCGTGCACCTGCTTCTTTTGCCATCTGCACAATTTCTCTACTAGTAGTCCCACGTACAATTGAATCATCAACCAGCAAAACATTCTTGTTACGAAACTCTACACTCATAGCATTGAGTTTCTGGCGGACTGTTTTACGGCGCTGCTGTCCCTGCATAATGAAGGTTCGTCCAATATAACGATTCTTGACAAAACCTTCGCGAAAATTAATACCCAGTTTATTTGCTAGTTGTAATGCGCTAGGACGACTGGAGTCAGGGATTGGAATTACCACATCAATATCTAAGTGATGCATGTCTTTTTTAATTTTATTCGCTAGACTCTCACCCATATTAAGCCGTGTTTCATATACTGAGATTTTATCCATTAGCGAATCAGGGCGCGCAAGATAGACATACTCAAATACACATGGGTTTAGCGAAGAATTATCAGAACACTGTTTACTATAAAAATTACCGTCCTCATCAATAAAGATTGCTTCGCCAGGTGCAATATCACGCACTAATTTGAATCCGAGTGTATCAAGTGCCACACTTTCAGATGCAACTAGATATTCAATACCATGCTCTGTCTCTACAGTTCCAAATACAAGCGGGCGAATTCCATACGGATCACGGAATGCAAGCAACCCATAACCTGAGATCATTGCAACTACTGAATAGGCACCACTACAACGATTATGAACCCCAGAAACTGCATTAAAAATAGCAGCAGGATCAAGCTGTTGACTTTTTGCACTTTCTTGCAATTCATGTGCAAGAACATTAAGTAACACTTCGGAATCAGAACTAGTATTTACATGGCGCAAATCTGCTCGAAAGAGCTCTTGATTGAGCTGTGCCGCATTTGTGAGATTTCCATTGTGCCCAAGTACAATCCCAAATGGAGAATTTACATAGAAGGGCTGTGCTTCAGCAGTTGATTCGGGAGCCCCAGCTGTAGGATACCGCACATGTCCAATTCCCATATTACCAGCTAGAGCACGCATATTCCGTGTGCGAAATACGTCTCTTACCAGTCCACCACCCTTATGCATATGAAAAGCATTATTCTGAGCAGTTACAATGCCAGCAGCATCCTGTCCACGATGTTGAAGAACCAGTAGGCCATCATAAAGCAGCTGATTTACAGGAGACCTTGATACTACCCCTAGAATTCCACACATGATTGCAACCTGAAAATATAAATAAGACTATCCCTGTATATAAATTGTGATATACGATTTATCCTACTAAGTTCTCTATCACATAGACTAAGACCACTCCAACGTTACTTTTATAAAGGATATTATCCATTGTTTATGATTTAATTTCCATAGTTGAGCCGTTTAGATAACCCCTGCGGCAACCAAGGCATCATCATTATAACCCCAGTTTCAAGAGGTTTACTCAATAATGCTTGTCGCCAGAATGATTCTTGTGGGAGTGAAGTTAGCCCCGCTGACAGCACAAGTAACAATACTACCAGTAGTCCGCGTGCAAAACCAAACAATGCACCAAGTAGCCTATCAATTGAACCCAATCCAACAGTTCTAATTAATGCAGATGCAAGCATAGTAACCATACTCATCACTATCAATGTAGCCAGAAAAATAGCAACAAAAGATATGATCATACGTAAAGATTCATCAGTGATGCTAAGTGGCAGCACACTCACAAAATCTTTTGAAAATATTTTTGCCGCCATATACGCGACAACCCAGCCTGCTAATGACAAAGACTCTCGTACTATGCCACGAACAATACTTAATAATACAGATACGACAACTATAATTAAAACAACAGAATCAAAAATAGTCATTTATTTATTGCTAGCAATAATTTTATTAAGAAACAAAATAAGCTGTATGTAGTAATTAATTACTATTACCTTGAAGTTACTAATTCCAAATTTATTTATCTATTTATTACAACTCCATTAATTCCAAGTAGTCTTATTTTTATCCGTTCATTTTCTGCTTCATCACGAGTAGAAAAAGGACCAACACGGACTCTGGTTACTTCTGTATTCGCATTTTTTATCATCTCCGTATAAGCCTTACTTATACCGTTAGTCTCTAGGCTACGTTGTTGATCTTTTGCTTTAGTTGAATCAGAAAACGCACCTAATTGAACTACATATTTCTCAATGGTTTTAATTAATTCTTTATCTTTAGAGACACTCTCAAAATCTTCCTTACTCCCTGCTTCCTCTGTTAATTGCTCTGATTTAATTATTACTTCTTTAGGGGCGATACTTCTTATATTAGGTTTTATAGAAGCAGGAACCTTATCCTCAACACTCATATTTTGAGAAATCACTTCGGAAGATTTATCTAATACATTCTCTGAGAGCATAATAATCTCAATTTCTTTCTTTTCGTGCTCTGGTACATGTTCAAGGATCATTGGTAAAAATACGACAGCCATTATTACAAGCGCAACCGAACCGACAAGTCTTCTTCTGGCACGCTTTCTCAGCAGAAGATCCTGTTCATTTTTAATCCTAGCCATCTAAACCCGTCCAATTACTACCCATATTTTTCCTGTTCCAAATACTCCATTACTTTCCCAACCCCATAAAACGAGCCGAATACACAGATTCTATCATTTATGGTCGATTGCTTATAGGCGAATACATAAGCTGCAACGGGGTCAGGAAAAACAAGAATCGATCCGTTTGCTTTGCTTACCCCTGCATTCTCTAATGCTTCAACTATTTCATCAGAAGATGCTCCACGTGATGAATTGATGCCCGCAACAAGCCAAACATCAATCTCAGAAGCAATCGTCTGTACTACTCCATCTATATCTTTATCTTTAAGAGCAGCAAAAACCCCATAAGTTTTCTGATAATCAACCATACCTGAAAGACTAATACTTAAAATATGCGCAGCACTGGGATTATGTGCCACATCAAAAATTATTCTTGGCCTGCCAGGTAACACCTGGAATCTTCCGGGAAGTTGGACCTTTAGCAACCCTTGGCAAATATTATTAGTTGTAACTGGTAAAGTGCGACTGACGCAATCTAAAGCAGCTAAGCAAGCACTAGCATTACGTAACTGATGGGGAGTATTTCCTAATGCCGGATAGGGAAGCGAATAGTGCCTATTACTGTCTCCCCAATAGTCCCATAAAGACTCCTTAACCGAATAACCAAAATGTTTCCCAATAAAATTAAGTTCTGATCCAATCGAAATTGCATGTTGGCTTATAGAAGATGGGGGGGAGATATCTGAACAGATAGCAGTCTTACCACTTCTAAAAATTCCTGCTTTTTCAAATCCTATTTTTTCCCTTGTATCTCCAAGGTATTCCGTATGATCATAGTCAATATTAGTCAGCACTGCACACTCGGCATCAAAAATATTAACGGCATCTAATCTTCCTCCGAGTCCAACCTCAAGAATAGCTATATCTACTTCAGCTTTAGCAATTAACTCCATTGCAGCTAATGTTCCAAACTCAAAATAAGTCAATGAAACGTTACTATTTACTCTAGCCGCTTCTATTATCTTAAAAGCCTCACATAGTTCATCGTCACCAGCTTCTTTCTGATCTATACGTACCCGCTCGTTATAGCGGAGTAAATGTGGTGAGGTATAACACCCGACACGATAACCAGCATGGCTTAAAATAGATTCTAATATTGCACAGACTGAACCCTTTCCATTAGTACCGCTAACAGAAATAATTGGAAATGCCAAAGAGAAATTTAAACTAGACTTAACAAGATTTAATCGATCCAAGCCCATCTCGATATTATTTGGATGAATACGCAATACAGTATCACAACATTCGCATAGAGTTCTAGGCTTAGGGGTAAGTTCGATCATATACTGTCACATTTACGCTACTTGAACATAGAAACAAGATAATGACTACAGGTCTAGCTTCAAAGAAATTGGATGAATAGGAGCTCGCATCAACAACGTACATAGATTTACAATCCTGTCACGCATATGTCGTCTATCAACGATCATATCTACTGCTCCATGCTCTAATAAGAATTCCGCACGTTGAAAACCCTCAGGCAAAGTCTGTCCCACTGTTTGTTCAATTACTCGCGGACCAGCAAAACCAATTAGCGCCTTGGGCTCTGCAATTACAATATCGCCAATAAAAGCAAAGCTAGCAGATACTCCCCCCATCGTTGGATCTGTCAAAACAGAAATAAAAGGAAGCTTCTCTTTTTTTAATTTAGTAAGTGCTGCTGTTGTTTTAGCCATCTGCATCAATGATGTCAGCCCTTCCTGCATACGCGCCCCTCCACTAGCAGAGAAGCACACAAACGGCAGATGCTGCTCAACACAAACCTGCACTCCACGTGCAAACCGTTCGCCTACTACAGAACCCATTGATCCACCCATAAATCCAAATTCAAAAGCGGCTGCCACCATAGGTACTGTCTGCACACTACCTTGCATAACAACCAACGCATCATCCTCTAATGTTTTTTTCTTTGCCTGCAATAAGCGATCTGAATATTTGATACTATCAACAAATTTAAGCGGATCTAAAGGCAATACCTCGATGCCAATTTCATTACGCCCCTCGGTGTCCAGAAAAAAATCAAGACGGTCTCTTGCAGAAATACGATTATGATGGCTACATTTCGGGCAAACATTAAAATTATTACCCAAGTCCGAGTAATACAAGACTACTTCACAAGACGCACATTTGCTCCATAATCCCTCAGGAACGACTCTTTTATCGCCATTTTCATTGCGCTTTATTTTGGGTGGAAAAAGATTCTGGAACCAACTCATAGTTTTATCGTTTAATCCTTATGGTTTTTTATTTTAAAAAGATATTATTTATCAATAGCAGTACGTAAGCTTCCTACAAACTCAGATACATTTATTAATATTTTTTCTTTGGGAGACTCTTCAATCTCTTTCATAATACGACTACCAACTACTACTGCATCAGCTAATTCAGAAACAGCTCTTGCCGTTACGCTATCATGAATACCAAAGCCGACGCCAATTGGAATAGAAATATGTGATCGCAGATCAACTAATTTATTTGAAACCTCATTCAAATCAAGATGCGCTGAACCGGTTACACCTTTTAGTGAGACATAGTAAACGAATCCTTTCGCCCTTTTCGCTATCTGCTGAATCCGTCTCTCTGGGGTAGTAGGCGAAAGAAGAAAAATTGCATCCATCCTATTTAATTCTAGACTTTCTAACCATTCTTCACATTCTTCAGGGGGATAGTCAACCACTAAAACCCCATCTACACCACACTCCTTAGCTCTAACTGAAAATTTTTGACGCCCTATTGCTTCAATTGGATTTGCATACCCCATCAATACTACCGGTGTCTCAGTATCTGTTTTCCTGAATTCTGCCACTATCTCCAATACATTCTCTAAGCTTATATTATGCTTTAGTGCACGTTCATAAGAACGTTGTATAGTTGGTCCATCGGCCATTGGATCTGAGAAAGGGACACCAAGCTCAATAATATCAGCGCCAACATTTACCAGTTCGTGCATCAATAAGATAGTCATCGCCTGATCAGGGTCACCCGCAGTAATAAACGGAATCAGCGCTTTTCTATTATTCTGCTTTAAATTTTCAAATGTAGCTGCAATACGAGACATAAAAATAAAATCCTAATTAAAAAACAACCCCGGAAGCCTTTGCTACGGTATCTATATCTTTATCTCCCCGCCCCGAAAGATTTACTAATAATAGTTTATCTTTATCAAGAGTAGGTGCGATTTTTGCGGCATATGCAAGTGCATGACTAGACTCCAATGCCGGGATAATGCCCTCATGGCGACACAACATATCAAATGCCTCCATAGCCTCATCATCGGTTATACCTACGTACTGAGCTCGGCCAATATCCTTTAGCCATGCATGCTCAGGACCTACGCCAGGATAATCTAGACCAGCTGAAATGGAATGAGTTTCAACGATCTGACCGTCACCATCTTGAACCAAGTAAGTACGATTCCCATGTAGCACTCCCGGCTTTCCTGTCAATAAAGTAGCTGCGTGTTTTCCCGAATTGATTCCAAGCCCTGCTGCTTCAACCCCTATCATGCTCACATTTTTATTGTCTATGTAGGGATAAAATAATCCTATGGCATTTGATCCACCACCTACACAAGCAATTAATGTATCTGGCTGACATCCATATTCTTCTTGCATCTGTAATATTGACTCACGCCCAATAATAGCCTGAAAATCTCGCACCATCATTGGATAAGGGTGTGGGCCTGCCACTGTACCAATAATATAAAAGGTATCTTCAACGTTAGTGACCCAATCACGCATTGCCTCATTTAACGCATCTTTCAGTGTCTTTGAACCTGAATCTACCGGGACTACAGTTGCACCCAGGAGCTTCATCCGATAAACATTAGGCGCCTGACGCTTCATGTCCTCTGAGCCCATATAAACCACACATTCCATCCCGTACCGCGCAGCAACTGTAGCGCTGGCCACACCATGCTGCCCCGCTCCTGTCTCTGCTATTATGCGTTTTTTACCCATACGTTTTGCTAAAAGCGCCTGGCCAATAGTATTGTTGATCTTATGTGCACCAGTATGGTTTAAATCCTCACGCTTTAATAAAATCTGAGCGCCCCCGAGCAGTTCCGACCATCTCTTTGCATGATAAATAGGGCTTGGCCGCCCCACATAAAACTTTAATTCCCGTGCATATTCTTGCTGAAAAGCAACATCATTCCGATAATATTCATATTGATCACGCAGCTCCTCTAAAGCTGCGATTAGGGTTTCAGCAACAAACGTACCTCCATAAGAACCAAAATGGCCCTGCATATCGGGAAGATTATAATTTTTCGCCATTTCTAACTCCTGTCATGAAAGCAGCAATCTTGTCTGCATCCTTGATACCCTTAGTTACTTCAACCCCACTAGATACATCAACAGCCCAAGGCTTTGCCTCCCTAATAGCTTCACATACATTCTTAGGATGAAGGCCACCAGAAACTATCAATGGTAGCGACAAATTCTCCGGAATTAAGCTCCATTCAAAAGTACGCCCTGTACCGCCCGGGACACCTTCAACATAACTATCTAGTAACAAGCCATTTGAACTAGAATACTGAGCTGCGTATTGTAGCAAATCTATTCCAGATCTGATTCTCACGGCTTTTATGTATGGCAACGAGAATTGACTGCAGAATTCTGGTAATTCATCTCCATGAAATTGCAATAAATTTAAACCAGCAATGGAGCATGTTTCTTCCACCCACTCAGAACTAGGGTTAACATATACCCCCACCACGGTTACAAAAGGTGGCAGAGCCATTACAATCTTCCGAGCTTCTTTCGGGTCAATATAGCGGGTACTTTTATCCCAGAAAATGAAGCCAATGGCATTAGTTCCTAATCGTACAGCCGTTAAGGCATCCTCAATACGGGTAATGCCACAAATTTTTACTCTAGTTGACATGAATTGCAGTTCAAAATGAAATGAATATATACGAAATGTAGGATAGATTCATGCTTAAATATATAAAGAGCCTATATTTTACTAATAAGTCATTACTCGTGTGTGTCTATTTCATTAGGATGAAAGTTATTATTTACCCCTAGACATCCTAGGTAAAACTGCTGTGAAAGGCGGCTCTATAAAACCCGGCAATTTCCATTCTGGATCATAGTTGATTCCACCTAAATATAGTCCTGCTGCAGAGAAGGTTGGCGCCGCAAAAGCCCTATCACGTTCCTTTAATATTTCTTCTATCCAATTAGGAGGGTAATTTTCCTTTCCAACATAAACTAATGAACCAATAATATTCCGTACCATATGCTGTAGAAACCCATTTGCACGTATTTCAAATGTAATAATATCGCCTTGTTGAATGATTTCCAGCTTAGTTACATTTCGTACCGGTGATTTAGCCTGACACTCTGAAGCTCGAAATGTACTAAAATCATGTTCACCAAGTAAAAATTGAGCAGCTTCCCGCATTTTCTCAATATTCAGAGGTAAATGAAACCACCCAACCTTACCATGATAGAGCGCAGCACGTACTGGATGATTAAGTAATAAATAAAAGTAGCAACGCTCTTTCGCACTATAACGAGCATGAAAGTTATCTGATAATTCTGATGCCCACAGTACCGCTATACTACTAGGTAACAATGCATTCACTCCCCTTACCCAGGCGTTGAGAGGGCGCTGTACCAGCGTATCAAAATGTACAACTTGATATGTGGCATGAACACCCGCATCAGTACGACCTGCAGTGGTAACTCGAGTATTGCTATTAGCAATTTTAGATAATGCAATCTCTAGTGCATCTTGAATTGAACAACCAGCGGGCTGGCTTTGCCAACCACAAAAAGATGCTCCATCATATTCTAATCCCAGAACGATTCTCACTAACTGGATGCCATTATTGTTAGAATAATTTTGCTTAGGATCAAAGTGGTAAGAAATAGAATTTTTAAGAAATAAATACTCGGGTTTAATTTATGGTTTTATAAAAATATCCAACAACAAGAAATTTTTATGAGATCAAAAACCAAAACATTAAGTAATTTACTATATTTAATAGCAGCTAACTATAATCTATCCAGTATAATCTTGGCACTTTTCTGCTGCTCAATATCTCCATCCTTTAGGACTTCCTGGAGGGCTTCTTTAGCACGATCACTATCACCCATCTCCTGATAGGCACGGGCCAGATCAATTTTAGTGGCTATTTCATGCCACCGCCCACTCTTCTCTGCCGGCTTTACACCCACTGGTTCAGTAGTTACCGAGTCATCTATATTTAAATTTATATCAGCTAGATCTTCCTCTGGCAATACTGGAGCAGGTGTAGCTTCTTCAGACTCTGATACACCAGAAAAATTCATGCTTGTATCATTATCTTTTGTATCATCAGAAACCAGAGAATCAAGGATAACAACATCATCAGAATCATTATTCTTTTCTGAGTTGCTAGAATCGGCCCTGGGGGTTGTATCACTATTTACTACTTCTTTTTTCCCCTTCTTCATAGCAAGCAAGCCAATCAAAAGAAGGATGAGTGCTGCGCCTACATATTCAATATTTTCAATCAAGCTATCTATCATAGGAACCTTTTCCGCTATTATTAGGGGTGGATTCTTCACTGGAGGGGGTGCCGGAGCCGCCTTATCGTTAGGCATATCAGTCCCAGCGGCAGGTAAGTCCGCACCTGGTTCTTCTCCTACATATCCACTTGAGTCTTTATCTTCTTGAGCAGATCCCATGTTATCTGAAACTGATTCTTCAGTTAGTACAGGGGGAGACCTAATTTCTGTTGCCGCGTTAGAGTTATCTTCTGCAGGAGTCTGTAGCTCCGATATGCCAGCATTTTTTAATTCAAGTAATTGCCGTAGTTTCTCAATATTCTTCTCAAGAATCGCTATATTCTCATTTGCTTCATTTAATTCTTTTGCTTTAGAAATAGCACTATCTTCCAGAGCCGCAATATAATCCTGAGAAGAATTCGTGGCATTATCGCCAGTACTTCCTTCTATTATTCCCTCTCCGTTAGAAATACTTAATTTTTCTTCAGGCTGGTTTACGGAAGCTTTAGCAGAATCATCAATTTTAGTAACAATCTTGCCAGCCGCTGTTTGTGCTGACTCCTCATCTACGAAAGAAGTAGAGCTTACTTCTGCTGCTAATTTCTGCCGATACAGCTCCCAATTATTGGTCTGCATTTTTACTTCTTTATCGGCCTCACCCGGGGAAATAGCTGCGACTTCGCTTGCATCAGGTATCCGTAGTATAGGACCTGTCTTAAGCCTATTCATATTATTGCCAGAAAAAGCCTTACGATTAGCACGATGAAGCGCAACAAGCATCTGATTTAATTTTACGTTAGGGTATGCAGCCTTCTGTGCAATTTTAGTTAAGTTATCACCACTTTTTACCGGAATATAGGTAGTTTCAGGTTTTGCAGCAGACACTGGCTCAGACT
>JAAZZR010000028.1 GCA_014237605.1 Nitrosomonadaceae bacterium
TGATTCTCAACCTTTAACAGGTTTTTCTGATCAAGATATTTTGAGTAACTTTAATGCTAGATTAGATAATTTGAAGAATAATGCTTTAGAATGGTTTTCTCATCAAACTGATTCTCTACAATTTGTGCCTCTTGCTCTTTAAGACGAGCCTGGCTTATTAATTCACGAAGAGGAGCTAGTTTCTGCTCAGAAGCTATACGATCCTTCTCCATTTCCTGTAATTCTCTAGCGGCATCTTCCAAAGTGCTCCGTGCAGTTCCCAGAAAAAGTTCTCGCTGTTCACGTAGTGCCAACCATTCTTGCAGCTGAATACTAAGTGCGGATTCATCAAAGCTATCCTGCTCTGATTCCAGCTCTTCCAAGCTAGTTCTAAGTTTAAGAAAATTCTCATCAAAACTGAGAATGGCTTTCTCTATCTCAACAATTTTACTCTGACAGGTTTTTTCATGGAACTCTGCCTCCTGCATTGCCTTAACTACATCCTGAACAATATTTCGTTGGTCATTAAGAGCCTGCTCAGCAACTCTCTCTTCCTCCTTTTCTTTCTCTACACTCTCTTGAAGAACTAGAACCTGGTCTTGATATTCAATTAATTTCTCTTCAGCACTATTTTTTTGAGAATCCTCTACATCTATTTGTTGTTTAATTCCTGCTAATTCAACTAAAATTTGGTTACCACGTTGTCCGGATTGTTCTGCTAATTGTGTCAGTTTCAATGCTTGCATTTGCAAATTATGATGATGGTGCTGAAGTTTCTCACTATCAAGACGTAACTGCGAAATCAATGCCTCATGCTTATTACAATCTTCTTCAACGGAGACCAATCTGGATTTCTGCTTAGCAAGACTATCCCCTAATTTCTCTGAATCATTCTTGATTTGAGTTATTTCTCTCTGGCGCGCCAGAACACCGTGTAATTGTGAGTCAGGAGCGTAGTATGTAAGACTCCGCTGAGTAAAAAAGTGTCCTTCACGTGTCACTAACATTTCACCAGGAGCAAGTTTTGCTCTTTGCAGCAGACCATCTTGTATACTCTCTACTACGAATATCCCTTTCAGCCATTCCTTTAACACTGACTTTATTCCTACATTTTCACAAGTCAGATACCATTCTAAAGATTTCCAGTCTTCCTTCCCATGCAGCATCTTGTCTTTCAGTTGCCGTTCTTTTGGAGTCTTAGTCTCAAATAATGTCCACTTCCCAGGAGGAGAATCTTCTATCCAGTCCTGCACAACCTCTAAGCGCTCAAGAGAAGAACTGTTGAGCCGCTCACGTAATACTGATTCCAAGGCATCTTCCCATCCTTTATCAACTTCGATGTTCTGCCACAAACGTGGCAAGGCATCTAGTTTGTATTTTGTAAGCCATTCATTCAAACCATCATTATCCTCAAGTCGATTCTGGAGACGCTCTAAAGCCGAGGACCGGGCTTCCATTTTATTAAGCTGCTGTTCTAGTACCTTTACCTCTTGTGTAACTTCACGTTTAATTCCTTCTGCCTTAAGAAGTTCCTCCTCGGTTTTAGTGAGTGTATTTTGCTTACTTTCCAGTTCACCCATAGCGCCTGCTATTCCTTCCTGCAATCTAGATAATTCTGAATCATCATGCTGCGGAAGTTTCTCTTGTTCCTCAAGAAGATTCTTTCTACGTGATTCCAGTAGCTGCAAAGATTTTTCAGCATGTGTACGATGGCTCTCCTCTAGCTGCCTAGCCTGGTCAGTTAAAAGCAATCTGCGCTGAATCTCTCTTAATTTTTCCTGCCATGAATGGAAAATTGTTTCTGTTTGTGGCAGCTTCTCATTTTCTACAGAAAATTTCTCTTTACTCCCCTCGAAATCCAAAGTTGCTTTTTCAAGTTCCCTACGCCATTGATCTAGGCTCTCTGTAGAACTTTCCATCTGTTCTTTATGATGCTTAATCTGATTCTTGGATACTGCAATCTGCTGCTCAATGCGCTGTTGATTCTCACGAAGATGTTGTATTTGCTGCTCGATCCTCGCCACCTCTGCGTTGGCAGTGTATAACTCTCCCTGCCCTTCATGCAGGCTGTCGCTGGCGGAATAATGCTTTACGCGCCCCTCTTCCAGACGTTTTTCTGTCTCACGAAGACATGAGGTTTCTGCTTCTAATTCCAATCCCAGTCGTTGGACCTCTTTTTCTCTGCGAAGACGCTGCGTTGCCGCTTCCTGTTTACGTGCCAACCATAATAGATTATGCGCCACACTCAATTTACTCTGCATATCCTTAAATTTACCAGCAACTTCTGCTTGTTCTTCCAAGTGCTGCAATTGTTTTTCCAGTTCCTGACAGATATCGTCTATGCGTGAAAGATTTCCCCGTGTATCACGCAAACGTAACTCAGTCTCACGACGACGCTCACGGTATTTAGAAACTCCAGCAGCCTCTTCCAAAAATGCACGTAATTCTTCTGGTTTCGCTTCAATGATTCTTGAGATCATCCCTTGCTCAATAATTGCATAACCACGACTGCCAATACCAGTTCCAAGAAAAACGTCAGCCACGTCACGCCGGCGAACATGAATATTATTAATATAGTAGGTGGAATCACCATCCCTAAGCAGAACCCGTTTGATAGAGATTTCTGCATAGTCCGACCATTTTCCCCCTGCTTTACCTAGGCTATTATCAAAAACTAATTCAACACTTGCGCGTCCTACAGGCTTACGATTAACGGACCCGTTAAAAATTACATCCTGCATGGATTCGCCACGTAAAGAAGATGCTTTTGATTCGCCTAGCACCCAACGGATTGCATCGATCACATTTGATTTCCCACAACCATTAGGACCGACAACCCCAACTAAATCATTCGAGACAGGAATAACAGCGGGGTCAGCAAAAGTTTTAAAACCAGCAAGTTTGATATGAGAGAGTCGCAATTTATTGCCTGTAACCGGTTATAATTGGAGGAGACTGGAGAAACAAAATGAAAGTAATAGTCTTATAAAACATTTTTAGAGAATTACGCATATATAAGTATGATATTTTAACCGATTTAACTCGGATAAGAGAATGCCAATAACCCCTATTAGAAAACTAGAAACCTTTCCCAATCCGGCTCCTAAACGAGACTACCATATCCACATGGAGATCCCCGAGTTCACCTGCCTGTGCCCAAAAACAGGGCAGCCAGACTTCGCGACTCTTATACTTGATTATATCCCTGATAAAGAGTGTATTGAACTTAAAAGCCTCAAACTCTATATCTGGTCATACAGGAACGAAAACGCTTTTCATGAAGCCGTCACTAACTACATTCTTGATGATATAGTCGCTGCTATAAAACCAAAGTATATGCTTCTTACTGCCAAATTCTATGTGCGTGGCGGGATATTCACGAATGTTGTAGCTGAACACCGTAAACCCCGGTGGAAGCCAAAACCAGCTGTTAATTTAAAAGAATTTGGGGAAAAATCAAATATCCGTCAGTAAATTAGCCTTGCACTCAATCCACTCTCTCTCGGGAAAATTAAATTAATTTCTCAAGAAATTACGAGTAATTGCAATTAATAACTACTGACTACGCAGATAGAGCCCAATTAATTCAACATACTTAATTACGTGACCCTGCATTGCCTCTTCCAATAGTCCCTTTGTAGGTTGTTTTAAATCAGGCAGCATTGTGTCTAAAACATAAAGCTTATGAAAATAACGGTGAGTACCAATTGGCGGGCATGGGCCGCCATAACCTGTACGTTGCCAGTCATTGATCCCCTCCATTGTTCCTGATGGAAGGCCTGCTACTGAAGCTCCTTCAGACAAACCATTATTCTCAGGTGAAATATTGTACAAGACCCAATGGACCCAGGTCATTTTAGGATCAGCAGGATCAGGTGCATCCGGATCATCAACGATCAAAACTAAGCTTTTTGTACCTACAGGCATTCTAGTCCAGGATAATTCAGGTGAAATATCCTGGCCATCACAGGTGTGACGAATTGGAATCAATCCACCTTGAATAAAAGATTCTGATGTAAGTGTTGGCGCCAACATCTCATTCTCCTTATAACATAGGGTATATTAACTCTAGTTTCTATTAAGAAACAACAACTTTCCTTTCTAAGTCCTAGGGCCAAAATCTTGATTAGAAATTTCCTATTAGATTCTACCGCCCCTACAGCTAGTAAAGTATAGTAAGAAAAAATGGTTGAGTGTATCGTTATCTTGAGACGCGAACTAATACTAATCCATAAATAAATCTTTCCAAATTTAAGCAGTTATGCAACCAATATAATTTCCTGATTGCTTAAATGAATCTGGCATGATCTAATCTCCGTACATATTTCTAACGAGTACAATCATCACCCTTTATTATCAACTATAACCATCGGTCTTAATTTATAGATTTTTATCCTTATTCTGGGTCGTTAGCTCAGCTGGTAGAGCAACGGACTCTTAATCCGAAGGTCGGGAGTTCGATCCTCCCACGACCCACCAGAAAAAACAAAGAGTTACAAGTTTCGGCTTGTAGCTCTTTTTTTCATTTGGCACAATTCTGGCACACTCAGAATATTGTTGGGCGTATGCTAATGAAGCACACGCACTATTGTCAGCCAGATTAGTTTCTATTTTAGATTGGGTTAAAGCGCTAGTTATTAAGCAATAGTGTCCGAAGATTACATCTGGATATTCTTTTGAATCAAAAAGTATCTTGAGGCATTATTTAATATGTGCAATATGCTAATATTAATAATCTATTATCATCTATAATTCGTAGAAAGATAAGAAGGGGGCGGCATGTATGAGGCAGCGGTAATTGGAATAGAGTTGATGGTAATAACACCTGCAATATTTGTTATTGGTTTTATATTATGGTGGTATAGGCATGATAAAGAAGCCTATTTGCGAGGCAAATTGCAGAATGGCAGAAAAAAGAATGCTCAGCTATGCGGTGCTTTAATCGCTCTTATTTGCATTTGGGTGGTATTTGTAGAATTGCAAGCATATGATGAAGATCGAATACAAGGCAACACAATAACGGGACATATAGAATATTAATTCTCTCGGTTACTCTGGTTCTCTCTATTTTTCGGATTCTTAATCCGAAGGCCGTGAATTCGTTCCTCCCACAGTGGTAAAATTCCTCACATGCAAACTCTTTTGCAATTATCTAATTTGGGCCATAGTCTGAAGCCATACAGAAAAAATCTGAGAGGACTGATAATATGTTAATAGCAATTTCTCCAGCGAAGACGCTTGATTATGACTCTCCTTTGTCATTCAAGAAATCGACTTCTGCTCATTTTCATAGTTATAGTAACAAGCTTATAGAAATACTCAAAAAGAAATCAGCCCCACAGATTAGTCATTTAATGAAAATAAGCGACAATCTTGGAGAGCTTAACTACCATCGATATCACTCATGGAACCCTAAGTCTGGCTCGGGAAATGCGAGACAAGCAATCTTAGCTTTTATGGGCGATGTATATTCAGGGTTAGATGCTAAGTCTCTCAGTGAAAAGAATATGGTCTTCGCTCAAGAGCATTTACGTATCCTATCAGGGCTTTACGGAATACTCAGACCTTTAGATTCTATGCAGCCACATCGCTTGGAAATGGGTACTAGCCTCGAGACCCCTGACGGCAATAACTTATATCAATTCTGGGGAGAGAAACCGACTCTCATTCTTAATGAGCAAGCAAAAAAACTGAAAACCAAATACCTAATAAATCTTGCATCTAATGAATACTTTAAAGTGATAGATAAGGAAAGACTGGAGCCAATGATTATCACCCCAGTATTTAAGGACCAAAAAAATGGAAATTATAAAATAATTAGTTTTTACGCAAAAAAAGCGCGCGGACTAATGGCCCGGTATATAATCCAAAACCAAATAAAAAAGCCAGAAGCCCTCAAAAATTTTTGCTCTGAAGGATACGTTTATAACGAGTCCTTATCTAATTCAGGTGATTTAGTCTTTACTCGAAAAAAGCATTAAATTTACTTTCTACCGGCACATAAATATTACTTAATTTTCGTTCTAGCTTCTTATACTACGTATTTATATCATCCTCGTTTTTTATATCGTAAAATTTTTCAGCTTTAGATCGAGATGGTAAATATCTACTTTAAGAAATAGTAATTGGTTGCCATCATGGTCACCACAGGCTTTATATTTTTATACTTAAATTATGAAGAAGTTTATTCTAATATTCACACTATTATTCTCAACTGTAATTTCCTCATCACCTTCCTATGCGGAAGGGTTCTTGTCGCCTTCCTATGCAGAATGGACGAAGGTGAACAAAGATGCGGATGGAAATACCAACTATGTGGATTTTGAGAGTATAAGAAAAAAAGATGGGTATGTTTATTGGTGGGTTTTGAGTGATATCTTGAAACCAACCATACAAGGACACTCATCCTCTAAAACCTATAATCAAGGTGACTGTAAATTATTTCGAGTTAGATATTTGAGTTGGATCTTTTACATAGAACCAATGGGTGGTGGAGCTGGTAACAGTGGCGGCCCTAAAGACCCACAATGGGATTATCCTGATCCTGATTCAGTAATGGGAAATATTCTAAAAATAGTCTGCAGTGGTTAAGTCTTAAAATAACGCAGAGATAACTATATACCAAGAATTTAGATGGGAAATATATTTACAATTTAAGTAAAATGATTGCGTAGGGGGTACACTTAGCCTTGGATTAAGATAATACCCATAATTTCCGTAACAAGCTTGTGCAATCAATTTACTAAATATTGACAGATAATCTATCTATTACATGTCAAATATTCCTAGCGCCCGTAGCTCAGTTGGATAGAGCACTTGGCTTCGAACCAAGGGGTCGGGCGTTCGAATCGCTCCGGGCGCACCATTAAATTAACAAATTATCTTAATAGATGTATCTTCTTTCTTTTGTAGGGACACAAATAGGGAGGGTGGTGTTAGTAGTATGCTATCTAAATAAATAGAAAAACATCTCATACCATATTGCTGCTTTAGAAATAATTTGGAAGGCATATAAAATCCTTGTTAAAAACAAAACCACATATTAATTTTGATAACAGTTACTCTCGGCTGCCTGGACAATTTTATACGCGTCAGAACCCGGTGCCAGTTTCTGCACCCTCACTTATCAGGGTTAATCATGCGCTAGCCGAAAAACTTGGTATTGATCCGATATGGCTAGAATCAGAGGAAGGAATAGCTACCGTCACAGGCAATAAAGTTCCCGTTGGGGGAGATCCAATCGCCACAGTCTACGCTGGACATCAGTTCGGTGGATGGAGCCCACAATTGGGCGATGGCCGCGCCATTTTATTAGGTGAAATTTTAGATAAAGAAAATCAGCGCTATGACTTCCAATTAAAAGGCTCTGGTCCTACTCCTTATTCGCGGGGTGGTGATGGTCGTGCATCATTAGGGCCTATATTACGTGAATACATAGTAAGTGAGGCCATGGCTGCCTTTCATATTCCTACAACACGGATATTAGCTGCTGCAGCAACCGGTGATCACGTATACCGACAAAATATATTACCCGGTGCCATTCTTGTCCGTATTGCAAAAAGTCATATCCGCATCGGCACATTCGAATTCTTCTCTTCTCGGAATGATCAAGAAAGTCTCAGAATTCTAACTGACCATGTTATACAGCGGCATTATCCTGAGGCTGCCAAACACGAAAATCCGGTTCTTGCTATGCTCGATGCTGTCATTGAAAACCAGGCACACCTAATCTCCTCCTGGCAACAAATTGGATTCATTCATGGGGTCATGAATACGGATAACGTTCTATTGTCGGGAGAAACTATTGATTATGGCCCGTGTGCTTTTATGGACGAATATCACCCTGAAACCGTGTTCAGTTCCATTGACCGAAATGGTCGTTATGCTTATGAAAATCAACCTGCCATTGGCCGCTGGAATTTAATCCAGCTAGCGCAAGTCTTAATCCCTTTGTTAGATAAAGATCCTGAAAAAGCAACAGAATTAGCACAAGAATCTATCATTAAATATATAAGTTTATTAACAAAATCCTATCAAAATGGCATGACACTGAAACTTGGTATATGTAATGCCATGACAGACGATATAAAACTAATTAAGGATTTACTAGATATTATGGCTGAAGATAAAATGGACTACACATTGACCTTCAGATATCTGTCTGATCTAGCGGGAGATGATACCGGGAAGGGAGTTGGTAATCTTGTTACCCTCTCTGAGAAATTTAGCTCTTGGCTAGATCGATGGAGAAAACGATTAGTATTAGATGCACAGACCTCTATACAACGGCAAGCTAGAATGTACGCCAAGAACCCCGTCTTTATACCACGCAATCATCTTATTGAAGAAATTATCCAAGCCGCTGTTGAGGATGGGGACTTTCATCCTTTCCATCAACTCGTAGATATCTTGAATCATCCCTTTGAATATAAATCAGCATTAAAGAAATATGCCTTAGCGCCAAGGCCCGAGCAAGTTGTTCACGAAACTTTTTGTGGAACATAGTTCCTTTCCTTGCGGATAAAAAATTCTAGGTCCCATTTTATCGATCCACCTCTGAGTTTCCGAATCAACTACCGTAGGTAGGGAGCATATTAAACTGACTATGACATCCGCAGTTACAATTAGAGCTATAGAATCCCTCTACCCTTTAATCTTAAAATTAATCACATAGTCCTCGCTAAAATATTTACTGAGAATTTGCTTCCTTTATTGCTTCATTTAATTTTTCATTAATTTTCCTCATATCAGAATTTGCATTTCTTATATACTCTTTTATGCACTTTCTATATGATTTTGTTTGTGAATTGTAGTCATCTACTTTGGAATTATAATCTGCTAATTCAGAATTATAATTCACTACATCCTGTTCTTTACTCTCGTCACCACCAAATAAACCCAACTCATCTGGCTTAGGGGGAGGGAGGGAACAATTATGAGAAGGATACTCTGAAATAACCGATTTTAAGCCACCTGTCTCTGCTGCAATTACAACAGGAGGAAAGAAAGTTAGTACAAACATAAGCATAATTAATTGCCGATTCATTTGCCCTCCAAGTTATAAAAAATAATTACATCTAAAAATTAACAGTACTCTACTGATATATATTTCTGGATTACCACACAGAAAGACCCATGAATAACCGGTGCTCCAAGAAAATCTGCATAGGGACTTAAATTGATGATGGGCTATTCTATTAACCCAATCAGAGAAAATCTAAATAGCCTCGTAGTGATCAACTATATCTAACCACTATTCCTTAACCAACCAGCGACACCATTGATGGCCAGATGAATTGCAAGTTTTATCGAGTCATCTTTATCGCCTGCACGATAGCGACGGAGTAATTCTATTTGCAAATGATTCAATGGATCTATATAGGGAGTGCGGTTACGAATACTACGTGCAAGGGTTGGATTGTCTGTAAGCAATTCACTACGCTTTGTAATAGCAAACAACCATTTCTTACTACGCTCATATTCTTCCTGAATACAAGTAAGTACTTCTTCGCGCAAATTACTATCTGTTACCAACTCAGCATAACTTGATGCGATACCCATATCCGTTTTCGCTAGCACCATATCCATATTAGATAATAACGTTTGCATAAACGGCCAGGTTTGATACATTTCCTGTAGTAATTTAAGCCCATCCTCACCCTGACCCTTGTGAGAAATAAATTCTTCTACAGCAGAACCAAAACCATACCAACCAGGAATTGTGGAGCGATTTACACTCCAACTAAATACCCATGGGATTGCTCGTAAATCCTCAATAAGCTCAGATTTTTTACGTGATGATGGGCGACTACCTATAAACAATCCTGCAATTTCTCTGATTGGTGTAGATTCCTGAAAATACTTCCTGAAACCAGGAGTTTCATACACCAAATTACGATAAGCAGAAAATGCACCTTGTGATAATGATTCAATAGCCTGAAAGTATCTTTCTGTATGCGTACCTGATACATCGCGATTTAACAACGAGGATTCTACAGTAGCTGATACCAGAATTTCAAGATTACGTCTTCCTATTTCAGGGTTAGCATATTTACTGCTTATGACCTCTCCCTGCTCTGTAACACGTATTTGACCATTAACAGAACCTGGTGGCTGGGCTAATATCGCCTGATAACTCGGCCCTCCCCCACGTCCTACTGTTCCGCCGCGGCCATGAAATAATCTCAATTTAATTGAGTGCTTAGCAAAAAGCTTTGTCAGTTCTGTTTCGGCCTTGTAAAGCTCCCAATTAGCCGTTAAAAATCCACCGTCCTTATTACTATCAGAATACCCCAGCATTATTTCCTGCACATCACCACGTGAATTAAGCAATTTTCGATAATATGGTAGTGAAAATAATTCATCCATAATATCGATACAGTTTCGTAAATCATCAATCGTCTCAAACAGCGGAATAATATTGAGATGTAAGTTAGGAATCTCTCCCGTTTCCAATAACCCAACTTCCTTTAACAACAATGCTACTTCCAAAATATCAGAGGCGTTGTCAGCCTTAGAAATAATATAGTTTGGTAAAGAATTATGACCAAATCTACCATGAATTTCTGCCATCATCTTTAAAATACGAAGCTCACTCTGACTGGTTTCTGAGTATTCCAAATAAGGCGAGAATAGTGGACGGTGGTTGCTGATTTCAGCAAGTAAACATTGGGTACGTTCGGCTTCGCTCATCTCTGAATAGCAAACTCCTGTGCTATTCTGTAACAATTCTGCTACCACATGCTCATGGACATGACTATGCTGGCGTATATCTAGCGATGCAAGATGAAAACCAAATACTTCAGCTGCTCGCCGCAAATGACGCAATGACCCATTAGCCAAATAATATGATTTATGATATTTGAGTGAGTTAATAACAATATCTAACTCGTGAATAAATTCCGTACATTGTTTATATGGTTCAGCAGGATCGACTGGGCGCAGAGGTGTGACTGTGTGGCCAAGCTGTTTACTGGTAGCGACAAGACGTGCATAGATACCAATCAATGCACGCCGGTAAGGCTCATCTTTACGACTAATCGCTCGATCAGGGGATGAGGCAGCCAACTTATCCAACTCATCACTCACTTCCACCAATATACTAGTCAGACTTAGCTCCCGACCAATTTGGTGCGTTTGTTTCATATAATAATCCAGTGCTAGTGCTGATTGACGCTCAATTGCACTCAGCATCGTCTTATCACTTACGAATGGATTTCCATCACGGTCCCCTCCTATCCAACTACCAATACGCAAGAAAGGCGGAATGTGTGGGACATCTTTGCCCATACTACCTTCAAGTATATCTTCGATTTCTGCATAGACATGTGGCACTTCAGTAAGAAAAGTATGTTGATAATAAGACAGGCCATTTTTTATTTCATCATCTACTGTTAAGCGTTCAAAGCGCAACATACGAGTCTGCCAAAGTGTCAAAATGGCACGACGCAAACCCTCTTCATTACTCTTTAATTCTTCCGGGGTAAGCTGTAATCGATCCCTTTCATTTAGCAAACTAGCTATAGTTGAATGACAGTCTAGTATGCTTTTTCGTTGCACTTCTGTGGGGTGAGCAGTTAATACTGGAGACATTGCGGTCTCTTTGAAAAATTCAGTTACAGTATTGCCAGATGCTCCGCCTGCGAATACTCTTTCTAGTGCTAGTGCAATACTACCCTCTTGGTGCTCTGACCCAGCGCAAAGATGAGCACGGCGGCGGCGATTATGATGTATATCTTCAGCAATATTGGAGAGCTGTGATAAATAATTAAATGCTCTTACCACCATAACAGTGTCCCTATTGCCTAATTGTTTAAGCAACATATCAAGATGCTGGCGTGCCTCTGAGCTCTTTTCCCGATGCATGCGTACAGCAGTCTGACGAATATTTTCAATCAGATCAAAAACAGCATCACCTTCTTGCTCGCGTAATGTATCGCCCAACATGCGACCCAACATCCGAATGTCTTCACGTAACGGTGAATCTTTATCACTATCTATAGAAATCTGGGAACTCATTAATTAATATCCTTCATAAGTACTAATACAAACTATATACCTTTCAGCCTAGCCTAATTTTAACATTACTAAAAAATAGGAGCTCAGCTAACTATTAGCTGCCCCAGACAGATTAAACTAATTTATTAATGGCTAGAAAATCCGACCGTTGTCGAATCTCTCCGAAAGAAAAATGAAATAACACTTATTTATCAGAATTTGAGGCAGGAGTCAGGTGCGGTGGCAAAGACATTCCTTTGCTCAGGTCAGGAATTTGGTCCTTATTCCCACTTATTATATGCAAATCACGCTGCGGGAAGGGAACACCAATATCTGCCTGCTTGAGTGCTTCCTGAACCGCAACAGCTAGTTCACTACGAATTGAGTAACCGTAATTAACATCAACCCAAGTCCAGAGTTTAAATTCAAGTGCGCTATCACCAAAATTAACGAAAAAAGCGAGGGGCTCAGGATTAGAAAAGACTTTCTGATTAGACTTTGCCACTTTAACAAGAAGATCAATCACTTGTTGGGCCGGTGTCCCATATTCCACACCGACATCTAATTCAAGCCGACGGACTTTATCCGTAAGAGTCCAGTTCACAACCTTATCCGATACCAACATGCTGTTTGGAACAATCACTTCTGATCCGTCAAATTTCCGAATTACACTTGCACGTATTCCAATTCGTTTCATTTCCCCCCATATTTCTGGTAGCTCTATAATGTCACCTACTCCGATTGGTCGCTCAAAAAGAAGAATTAACCCAGATACAAAATTATTTACTACATTCTGTAAACCAAACCCGATGCCAACGCCAAGGCCACCTGCTATGATACTTAGCTTTGTGAGTTCAATTCCTGCAGCAGCTAGCGCAACAAAAAATCCGATGAAAACTAATGTATATCGTACAAGACCTGAAACAGCCTGAGGGACGCCTCTCCCTGTACGTACTCTCGGGAATACATCCTCACGAAGAACAAAATTAACAAAACGTGCAATTAGACGGGAGAGCCAGACAATCAAAACGAATGTCATGATATCTCCCAACGAGACGGAAAGGGAACCGATCGAAGTGGTGGCACTAAGTAATTTAGCAGTGCTGTCCAACATAAGATCAAGCAGGCCAATCGGCCTGAGCACAAGCACCCCCCACAAACCAACAGCAATTATTTTGAGCCCTCCTCCAATTCGTCTCCGGATAAGTTGCCGGTTTCTTGAAACCATACGAAGGAAGTTAAGTGGGCGGAAAAGAAGAATAAAAGTTATTAAGCTCTGAAATACTAGGAATAAAACATAAACTCCAATACTTGCATAACCACCTCCAAGAATGCTCGCACGAAGCACTCTAGCTAAATTATCCCATCCGACCAGATCGGAGAATATTGCTACCGCGAGAACAACGGCAGCTAATTTCATTGCAAAATTCAGGAGCGGAAGATATGGAGCTAATGGAGAGGTCTCAGTCTGATCTTGTGATCGCAGGAACCAGAACAAAAAAACAAGTGCCACAATCATTTCTATTAAAAAAACAACATGTTCTAGTGTTGGGGACGAACCCAACAGGTCAAGTGCTACTCGATCAAATATAGCTATAATCATGAGGCCCCATATTAAAGGGGCAACAATAGGTAATTGAAAACGCCTGATAATCGATAAAATAGCTACACCACAAAGTGAGACCACAATGAAACTAACATTGGTGGTTCCCAACCATTCCAGAGGAGTAGTAAAACTTGCAGTAATCAGTAAGGCCATCGCCAATGGCACTTCAAAAACCTCTCTCGCATTCTGTAAATCATAGTTCTTATTAACCTTTGTCATCCGGACGCGGGAACGAAGCCAGTACAGAATAAAAGTCAACGTTACAAATAATAACAACTGGAAGTTTAATAAAGGTGCTTGGTCAATCGTGTCTTTCTTGATCTTATCAAATAATTGCTGTGGCTCAAGTGCAGCCCATTCTTTAAAAAAAGACTCTCGTATCAGAGGGCTCCACAGAGGTGGACGGTTAGCTCCTAAGATACTTCTAATTCTTGTACCATTTGTATTTTGTAATTGCTTAAAATCAGCCTCAAGAGAGCTGCTAGGTATAATCAATTTGTCTCGTACAGCTAGTACTTGATTACGATGTTCTACAATTTCTGAGCGTGCATTTTCAATATCACTACGTACTATAGCTATTCGCTTCACAGTAGTCTCAGCCACATTATCCTGCCGGTTAACCTCAGCTGAGGTTTCTGCCCAGACCGCTACGATCTCATCTGTTCTCTGAAGAGTTTTTTGAATTCCGACTAGTTCATTATCAAGCCCCTTAATCCATGGCTGTATACGATCTTTAAGAATTCTACTATTTTTATTTTCAAGCTCTTGTAAAGTACGTATATTAGGTTTCCCCGCAAGCGCCTCCCGGATCGCTGATAGTAGAGAGTTTACTTCTGGAAGAGTAAGATCAATTTTCAAATCAATACGTTTAAGTTTCTGGCTAGATTCCTCGGTAGGAAGAAGAGCACTAAGCTCGACACCAGTCTTGGCTGCACGATCCGATATTGCTTCTAATGGGATTGCCTGTACTTTAGATTCTAAGCTTTCAGGAGCTTCAATTTCTGATCTATCAGGTAAAGATTCCTGAGCTGAAGCAGGAGTCCAGACAAAAGTGGTAATCAGGCAGGTTAAGCATGCTAAACATATAAGTCTTACTGACAGTGCCATAAATATGGACCTTTTTTCTGTATAGTAATTGTATTCAAATACTCATTTTTAGTATCTATTCCTATTATAGCTAATTATCACACCTTCCCATGAAACAGAAAACGAAGTTGAAAATCTTAGCAAATGTAACAAAAATCACGTTAGGAAAAAACAAATTTACTTCTTAATAACCTGTTCCTGAACAACAAATCCCTCATAAGACAAAAGTGCCACTTCCGCCAGAATCCCAATAACTGCAATTACAACCATTGTCATAATTAAGGTACGACCAGATTGAGTTCTCTTCGTTTTGATATACTTCATAAACCTTATAATCCTCATCATTTAAATATTATTATTTGCCTCTTGCAAGCAAT
The DNA here is from genome assembly GCA_014237605.1 of Nitrosomonadaceae bacterium. Classification (GTDB taxonomy): domain Bacteria; phylum Pseudomonadota; class Gammaproteobacteria; order Burkholderiales; family Nitrosomonadaceae; genus BJGV01. The sequence goes on from JAAZZR010000028.1 coordinate 15,046, forward strand.
TATTTTTCAAAAATTTGCTTACATTGAACAACCTACGATCTCTTAATTCTTAACGGGCAAATGGCATCTAGAACCTTCATGCTCTCTTTAATTAATTAAACTGAGCCTGTTCATCCTGCCTAACAGTGTAATAAAGTTACTCCTTGATGCTTATATGAATTTAAGAATCTCGCTAAAGTATACAGCTATTCTCTATCAGGTATAGCCAATACATCTTGTAATCACTGTTTTGCTGTTACCTTAACCCAGAAAACATGTAGAAAATTTATGGGTAGAGGCTCACTATAATTCAGATTCTTTCAAAGATGCTCTGGCCTGGCACCCATCCACAGATTATCTTGCTGTAACCGGTACAGACTACAATTCAATTCCTCCCTCTACATAATTTAGAATTCTTTAGCTTTATTCTTTGCATATCCCACTGCGATTTCGTTACGCCTTAAAAAAGGTAATGTCCATGGCGGGTCATATCGGGAAAGTTCAATAGACCCGGTAGAAATGAGATTTTTTTTATCCATCCACTTAAGGAGTTCTTGAGCTCTGCTAGCCGTATTCTTTTCATTAACGAACCCAGAGAACTCTAAAATTGCAACTTTCCTAGCTGGAATTTTACGTAACATAATTTGCTTGTTATTTGGGAGTGGTATCGTATCGAGTGTATATTTTCTTGGCATTACAAAACTGACCTGCCACCGGCCAGAATTCTTCTTCAGACTAATCGGTATTGTCATAGAAATCTCTTCGGATCTTGGCTCTATCGTTACAGGCGCTGTCATTTTAATTTTTTGGCTATTACCGGCTTTCGTAATATTGTTACCAAAAATATAATCTGCAATTAAGCGGAAGCCTATACCAGATGCCTGATCCATATTTCCATCAACTAAGACCTCTGCGATTAACATTGGTTGATATTGACGTAATTCAAGCTTACCTGATTTTTCAATTAACTCATATTTAGGCTCTTCAGTTGCCATTACAGTCATTGGGACAATAAAAGAAAATATACTAAATAATATCAGAATATATATATGTAATTTCATATTGAAGAATTCCTATATCAGAAAATATAATAAAATTATAGGGGTTAATTGCCTAATCCTAATCATACGAGCTAGAACTTAGTGTATCTAAATATCTTCCATATCCAATCTATTTTTATTTCTTATACACAGCATGGAAATAAAAGATTCTACGGATAAACTTCAGCGCGTAACCATCGGACAAGAAGGGTAAAGGATCCTTCTTGTCGATCGCCGATCATGAGGCCGATCTGATTTATTCGTGAGAAATCTAGTGGAGGTGCAGATACAGGATTCCCATGAAAACATGGCTTAAAATTATCATAGCTAAATTTAATTTCTGACCATTTTCTTGGTGGTGTGAATAAAGCCTGATAATTAATACCATCAGGAAAATTATCCATACGTAAATTTAGTTTATAGCGATGACCATCACCTAAAATACATAGGCATAGGTTTTTAATATTTACTATCGAGTAATTGCTTGGAGCAGAACGTATTGAAGCAAAGCCACCATTATTTTTTAACGAAACCTCACCCGAAAATTCCGCATAACCATTCGGATTGAAGTTAAATTGGCTGCATGAAGATCCTCCCATCACTACATCATTAACAGACGTCCAGCCGAGAGCGCTCATTGGATCATCAAAATCAAGAAGTGTCGAATATAATGAAGAAGAATTCATATTTGATATAAACCTATTTTATAGGGTTATTTCCTAACTTCTATAATACACAATATCTAGGTGTAATGAGTTTCTAAGAAGAAGAACATCACCTAAAAATACTTTGAACTATTCTCTGTAATATCGACCTTAATAGTTAAGATTAATAAAGTGGAAATTGCATATGAAAACCTACCGAATTCTTAGCAGTTCCCTTCTTATTGGTGCAGTACTTGGCATCATCCTGACTGCCGTAGTATTAGCTGGTGAAGCGGCTGTTTCTACCAATGAATTTTGTACCAGTTGTCATTCCAT
>JAAZZR010000029.1 GCA_014237605.1 Nitrosomonadaceae bacterium
CTTGATTATTAATAAGAGTATTGATAGATAAATTATCTGTCTCAGCGAAACTTAAGTCAGGATACTGGGTGCTAGAATGATTTCCCCATACAACCATTTTACTAATATCAGAAACAGACCTTGTTATTTTCTTGGCTATCTGTGAAAGGGCGCGGTTATGATCCAAACGCATCATGGAAGAAAAATTATAAGGCTTTAATCCAGGTGCATTTTTCATTGTAATCAGCGTATTGGTATTTGCAGGATTACCAATTACTGTGACTTTTACATCTCGGTTCGCAACTTCATCTAATGCTTTTCCCTGAGCAGCAAATATTTCGCCATTAATTTCCAATAGATCTTTTCTTTCCATTCCTTTACCACGTGGGAGTGCTCCTACTAGCAATACAATATCCGCATCACGGAAAGCAATTTTAGGATCATCTGTAACTACTAAATCAGATAGAAGTGGGAAGGCACAATCTTCGAGTTCCATTGCTACGCCACTAAGAGCGGACTGAGACTCGGCTATATCTAGTAATTTCAAAATAACCGGCTGGTTTTTGCCCAGCATATCGCCGGTTACAATACGAAAAAGAAGGCTATAACTAATCTGACCTGAAGCGCCGCTTACTGCAATACGAATAGGAGGCTTCATTTTTTTCTCCAAATATAGCTGGTTCATACCAAAGTTACTTTTAATAATTAAACGGATTTTTTATTACAATTCTGCGGAACAAGTATAGTGTTGAACGAAATCGTATTATAGCAAGTCTAATTACACATGATATTTAGGTAATTTCTAGAAACACGCTTGTTCAGAATTTGTAGCATATTATTACATGCCTTTCGTGCGTAACTATATAAATATTTATATGGTTTCATATGGCTTATGTGGGTTAAATGATTTGTTAATGGTTAATTTGATTGTATCTGCCAAAACGCCATGCTTGTAACCACATGTTTAACGGGCTACACTCGATTTTGATTTAAACCAGATTAAGAAGAGAAAATTGTATAGAAGACGACCTAAATATCTTAATCTTATGGAGATTAAGCTGCCGCTGCCAGCAGTGATTTCGATCCTTCATCGTGTGAGTGGGGTGCTTCTCTTTTTCCCGGGAATTCCTATACTTCTATATGGCTTGCAAATGATGCTGGATTCTCCTCAAAGCCATGATGATTTTCACGCGATTCTGAGCTGTATTCCGGTAAAGATTGGGCTAACAGTTTTATTGTGGTTTCTCATGCACCATTTATGCGCGGGCATACGACATTTAGCACTCGATTTGCATTATGGTGAGGGGAGAGAACAAGCCAGAGTAAGCGGCAGGATTGTATTGATAGTTGGTATTATTTTAACAATATTGTTTGGGGCGGTGATATGGCAAACCGAATTGTAACCGGAGCCCATTATGGATTAATAGACTGGCTAGCTCAGCGCGTTACTGCTGTTGTGATGGCAATTTATATTCTATTAGCAATTACGTTATTACTTATTTCTTCACCTGATGACTATAGTAGTTGGAAGACAATATTTTCCAATCAATGGATGCGTATTGTTACTTTAATTTTTTTCCTAAGCCTTTGTTGGCATGCCTGGATTGGGGTGCGTAATATTTTAATGGACTATATTCACAAAACAAGTATACGTCTGACTATTCAGGTGTTGGTTATTTTTTCATTATTTTTCTATGCCGTATGGGCTATTGAAATCATGTGGGGTTAGTTGATATGGCAGTAGTAAAAAGAAAATTTGATGTAGTTATAGTTGGAGCAGGCGGTGCTGGGATGCGTGCTGCCCTGCAGTTGTCGGAAGCGGGATTTAATGTTGCAGTATTGTCTAAAGTTTTTCCTACTCGTTCACATACTGTAGCAGCGCAAGGAGGTATTGCTGCCTCGTTAGGTAATGTAACTGAGGATAATTGGCACTGGCATATGTATGACACGGTAAAAGGTTCTGATTACCTCGGTGATCAAGATGCCATTGAATTTATGTGCCGCCAGGCAAGTGAAGTCGTCTACGAACTGGAACATTTTGGAATGCCGTTTGATCGGTTGGAGAACGGAAAAATATATCAACGACCATTTGGGGGGCAGTCTCAGAATTTTGGAGGAGCACAGGCGACACGTTCCTGCGCTGCAGCAGACCGTACTGGGCATGCTTTATTGCATACATTATATCAACGTAATGTGCATGCTAACACCCAGTTCTTTGTTGAGTGGATGGGGCTAGATTTGATCCGGGATGAGCAGGGGGATGTAATTGGAGTAACGGCGCTTGAAATGGAAACAGGGGATGTTGTAGCACTACAGGCGAGGGCGGTATTGTTGGCCACAGGAGGTGGTGGTCGTGTTTTTCAGGCTAGCACTAATGCTTTTATAAATACGGGTGATGGTCTTGGTATGGCGGCGCGTAGCGGGGTTCCGCTGGAAGACATGGAGTTCTGGCAGTTTCATCCCACCGGTGTATATGGCGCAGGTGTGCTTATTAGTGAAGCAGTACGCGGAGAAGGTGGATACCTTCTCAATAAGGATGGCGAGCGTTTCATGGAGCGATATGCGCCTAACGCAAAAGACCTTGCAAGTCGCGACGTGGTCTCACGTGCACTGACCATGGAGATTAAAGAAGGGCGTGGCTGCGGAAATAACGCGGACCATCTGTTACTAAAACTTAATCACCTTGATGCAGATGTTATAAATAAGCGGTTACCCGGTATTCGTGAAATTGCTATTAAGTTTGCACAGGTGGATCCAATTGATGAACCAATTCCAGTAATACCTACTGCACATTACATGATGGGTGGAATTCCCACAAATTTATACGGGCAGGTAGTCGCTCCATATAAAACAGGGCCTGAGGAAGTGGTGCAGGGATTATATGCAGTTGGTGAGTGCGCCTGTCTCTCAATTCATGGGGCCAATCGCCTAGGAACTAATTCATTGCTTGATATCATCGTATTTGGACGAGCTGCCGGAAAACAGATTATTGAGGATTTGAAAAAGAATCCACACCATAAGAAATTGAATGAAGCTTCCATAGACAGGTCATTAGCTCGGCTTGATCGGCTGGATAATCAAAAAGAGGGTGAGAATGTAGCTCAGGTTGGTGAGGCTTTACGCAAGACCATGCAGGAGCATTGTGGAGTATTTCGTTTTCCTGATTTACTGAAAGAAGGGGTAGCAAAAATAAATGAGATTTCTGAGCGGGTAGAACATACTGAAATTAAGGACAAAAGTAAGGTGTTTAATACTGCGCGAGTGGAAGCGTTGGAGCTTAATAATCTGGTAGAGGTCGCCTTGGCTACCATGGTGTCAGCAGAAGCACGTAATGAAAGTCGCGGTGCTCATGCTCGTGAAGATTTTCCTAAACGGGATGATGATAAGTGGCTTAAACATACACTGTACTTTAGCGAAGGTCAGCGGCTAGATTACAAACCAGTTCGCTTAAAGCCGCTTACTGTGGAATCTTTTCCACCTAAAGCAAGAACTTACTAAATATTTAAGCGAAAAATATTATATAATGGATTAATATAGATCCTTATGTAGTTGTTTTAATATAATTTTTAATTAATTTAGATTTGGGGCTACGTATGCGTTTTTCAATTTACCGGTTTGATCCTGATAAGGACGAAAAGCCTTATATGCAGGACTACGATATCCAGCTGGATCCGGCTGATAAAATGCTGCTTGATGCGTTGATACGTATTAAGACGGTTGATGACAGCCTAAGCTTGCGCCGCTCCTGTAGGGAAGGTGTGTGTGGTTCAGACGGGATGAATATCAATGGACGTAATGGGTTAGCTTGTATTACACCAGTTGCCGGTTTAAAAGAGCCGGTAGAGCTAAGACCGCTTCCGGGGTTACCTGTAATACGTGATTTGATAGTGGATATGACCCAATTTTTTAAGCAATATCGGTCAGTTAATCCTTATCTAATTAATAATGATCCGCCCCCAGAAACTGAACGGTTACAATCACCAGAAGAAAGGGCAGAACTTGATGGTGCATATGAGTGTGTGCTTTGTGCCTGTTGCACCACAGCATGTCCCTCATTCTGGTGGAATCCTGATAAATTTGTTGGTCCTGCCGGATTGTTACAGGCATATCGCTTCCTTGCCGATAGTCGGGATCATGCAACAGCCGAGAGGTTGGACGATCTTGAGGATCCGTACCGTCTGTTCCGCTGTCATTCTATTATGAACTGCGTCGATACATGTCCTAAGGGGTTAAATCCAACTAAAGCTATAAACAAAATAAAGGGTATGATGGTAAAAAGAACAGTATGAAAGAATTGGACCGTATACGTTGGCGTTGCCGCCGAGGTATGCTTGAGCTAGATATTGTATTGCAGGGGTTTGTGGATAAACATTATATGCAGCTCGATGAGATTGAATTAAAGGACTTTGATGCATTGCTGAGCCTTCCCGATAATGATTTATGGGACATGATTACGTCCAAGAAGAAAGTGGAAGATATAAAACTGCAACCTGTGTTGCAACTTTTACGGACAAGTTGATTCAATCTTGGATGATTGTTCAATAAGCATTAAATAGTGGAGATGTTATATGGATCAAAAAAAAGTAGCCAAGCTGAACCTGAAAAATAATGAGCTACCCACCGAATTTCCGATTCTATCAGGGAGCATGGGACCTGATGTAATAGATATTCGTAAATTACATGCGAAGAGTGGCATGTTCACTTATGATCCAGGTTTCCTTTCTACAGCCAGTAGCAGTTCTAAAATAACTTTTATTGATGGTGAAAAGGGAATATTGCTTTACCGAGGCTATCCAATTGAACAGCTAGCTGAGCATTGTGATTTTATGGAAGTATGCTGGTTGCTAATGAAAGGCGAGTTGCCCACAGCTGATGAAAAAGACTCATTCGTAAAATCAATTAATGCGCATTCTATGGTTAATGAGCAACTGATAAAATTTTATCAGGGATTTCGTCGTGATGCGCACCCAATGGCTGTGACAGTAGGAGTAGTAGGTGCATTATCGGCGTTTTATCATGAGGCTTTGGACGTTTCGGACTCACAAAATCGTGAGGATTCAGCTATTCATCTAATTGCAAAGTTACCAAATATTACTGCGATGGCATATAAATATAATCTTGGTCATCCTTTCAATTATCCACAGAATCATCTTAGCTATGCTCAAAATTTTATGCATATGATGTTCGCTGTTCCTGCTGAGGAATATCGGCCCAATCCTGTTTTAGCACGAGCGTTAGATCGAATTTTAATTCTGCACGCTGATCACGAGCAGAATGCTTCTACATCTACTGTTCGTTTGGCCGGGTCCAGTGGAGCAAGTCCATTTGCCTGTATCTCTGCGGGTATTGCCTGTCTATGGGGGCCGGCTCATGGTGGGGCCAATGAAGCATGCTTAAATATGCTAGAAGAGATTGGAGATGAATCCCGTATTAGTCAGTATATTACCCGGGCAAAAGACTCAAATGACAGTTTCAGATTAGTGGGATTTGGTCATAGGGTATATAAGAATTTTGACCCTCGAGCAAAGCTGATGCGTGAAACTTGTCATGAGGTGCTAGATGAACTGGGATTACAGGATGATCGGTTGTTCAAACTTGCGATGAAATTAGAGAAAATTGCATTGGAGGATGAATACTTTATTTCAAGAAAACTCTACCCAAATGTAGATTTTTATTCTGGCATTGTTCAGCGTGCACTGGGCATTCCGGCATCTATGTTCACCGCAATATTTGCTACTGCACGTACAGTAGGATGGGTTGCCCAGTGGAGTGAGATGATTTCTGATCCTGAGCAGAAAATAGGGCGTCCACGCCAGCTATATACTGGCAAGAGCACACGAAAAGTATTGCCAATTTCAGAACGCACATAATATGTTCTGCTAGTTTTCTCTAAAATAAGCCGGTAATTATGATTAAGGAACTATTTAAGACTTCAGTGTTATATGGTGCGAATGCGCCATTTATTGAAGAACTTTATGAGAATTACCTGCAATGCTCAACTTCGGTTCCACCAGAATGGCGTGGATACTTTGACGGATTACAGCTAGGGAAAGGTGAGGTTGAGAAAGATGTTCCACACAGTCCAGTAATTGAGTCATTTATCCGGGTAGAGAAAGAGAGACGCAAGCGCGGCCACAGTTCATCTCAATATGCGCAGGATAATATAGATGAACGAAAGCAAATATCGGTATTACAGATGATCAACGCTTTCCGTTTTCTTGGGGTGCGTCAAGCTAACCTTGATCCACTTAAGCAGTTACAGAAGCCATATATTCCTGCACTTGATCCAGAATTCTACGGATTAACTGAAGAAGATATGGACACCGTATTTAATACGGGTTCACTGGTTGCTCCGGAACTTTTGCCTTTAAGAAAGATTTTGCAATTACTTCAGCGTATCTACTGTAGAAACATTGGAGTAGAGTACATGTACATCACTGATATAGAGCAGAAGAGGTGGATACAGGCCCGCCTAGAAGGAACACACTCTCAGCCAGATTTTCCTAATGATTATAAGTTACATATTCTGGAACGTATCTGTGCAGCAGAGGGATTGGAAAAATATCTGCATACCCGTTATGTGGGGCAGAAGCGTTTTTCTGGTGAAGGGGGTGAAAGTATAATTCCGTTGTTAGATAATTTATTACAGCGTGCAGGGAAAATGAAAGTACAGGAAGTAGTTATTGGGATGGCTCATCGAGGGCGACTCAATGTGCTAGTAAACACCTTAGGTAAGATGCCAGCCGACTTGTTCCAGGAATTTGAGGGTAAACATGCACAAGAGTTGACTGCGGGAGATGTCAAGTATCATCAAGGATTTTCCTCTTCCATATCAACTCCTGGCGGAACTATGCGGGCAACATTGGCATTTAATCCGTCTCATCTTGAAATTGTTAATCCTGTTGTGGAAGGTTCGGTACGTGCTAGGCAGCATCGTTTACTTGATAAAAAGGGTGAAATGGTACTGCCAGTATTGCTGCATGGTGATGCCGCATACTCCGGTCAGGGGGTAGTGATGGAATCGCTAAATCTATCCCAGACTCGTGGTTATGGTACTGGTGGAACGGTACACGTCATCATTAATAATCAGATTGGCTTTACCACATCAGACCCTCGAGACTCACGTTCCACATTGTATTGTACGGAAGTTTCAAAAATGATTGAAGCTCCGATATTTCATGTTAATGGCGATGATCCTGAGGCAGTAGTAATGGTGACGGAAATTGCTCTAGATTTCAGGATGAAATTTAAGAAAGATGTAGTCATAGATATGGTATGTTTTCGTCGGCTTGGCCACAATGAGCAGGATGAGCCAATGGTAACGCAACCATTGATGTATAAAATTATTGACCAACATCCTGGCACACGTAAGCTTTATGCTAATAAATTAGAAATTCAAGGAATCATTGCAGCCGGTGAAGCTGACGTGATGCTTTCCAGTTATCGTGACAGTATGGACTCAGGAATTAATCCTAATAAGACTATATACAATGGAAAAAAATATTCTGGCACGACGCAATGGGCACCTTATCTGAAGTCAGTTAAGTGGAATCAGAAAATAAAAACGGGTATGTCCATGAAGAAGATCAAGCATCTGGCCAAGCGTCTTACAGACATACCTGAAACTTTCCATTTACACTCTCGAGTCAAAAAAATTATTGACGATCGTCGCTTGATGGGTGAAGGTAAATTATTTTTGGATTGGGGTATGGCAGAGAACCTTGCTTATGCGGGACTTCTGAGTGATGGGTTTCCTATACGAATTTCCGGGCAGGATTCAGGGCGAGGAACATTCTTTCACCGACACGCAGTACTACATAATCAAAGCGCAAAGCAGCTGGATGACAGTACTTATATCCCGCTTCGTCATATTGCACCGGAACAACCAGATATTGGGATTATTGATTCTATGCTTTCAGAAGAAGCAGTTTTGGCTTTTGAATATGGCTATACGACAGCGGCACCTAATGATCTTGTAGTTTGGGAGGCACAATTCGGAGACTTTGCTAATGGTGCACAGGTAGTGATTGATCAGTTCATTGCGTCTGGAGAAGCAAAATGGGGCCGGTTATGTGGCCTAGTAATGATGCTTCCTCACGGATATGAAGGACAGGGTCCTGAGCATTCTTCAGCTCGGCTTGAGCGTTACCTGCAATTATGCGCAGAATACAATATGCAGGTTTGTGTGCCGTCAAATCCATCTCAAATGTTTCATCTATTACGGCGCCAGATGATTCGTAAGATGCGTAAGCCACTTATAATCATGAGCCCAAAAAGTATGTTACGCCAGAAAGAATCAGTATCTAGTCTAGAGGACTTGACTGACGGAGAATTTCTGCCGGTTATCCCAGAGACTGAAGAGCTTAAACATAAAAAAATAAGACGAATTATTGTCTGTAGCGGAAGAGTCTATTACGATCTGCTGGCTTACCGTAAGGCTCATAAAATTCAAGACATAGCAATTGTCCGCATCGAACAGTTATACCCATTTCCTCATGAAGAATTTCAGGCTGAAGTTGCTCGTTTTGAGCAGGCAAAAGACGTGCTGTGGTGCCAAGAAGAGCCAGGAAATCAGGGTGCATGGCACCGAATTCAGCATTATTTGTTGCGACATCTTGGGCTTAATCAAACCCTTTGTAATGCAATGCGTCCTTCCTCAGCATCACCTGCTGTGGGTTATTTGGCAAAGCATAATTTTCAGAAAAAGGAATTGATTGAGACGGCATTTCGCGAGAGAATTTAACCCAAAGGAATAGCCATGCAAGTTGAAGTAAAAGTTCCGGTTTTATCTGAGTCAGTAGCAGAGGCTACTCTCGTTTCTTGGAATAAAAAGAAGGGAGAGTATGTTGAGCGCGACGAGAATCTAATAGATATCGAAACTGATAAAGTTGTAATGGAATTACCGGCACCGGTATCCGGCAAATTAACAAAAATTATTAAGGGTGATGGCGCTACAGTAGTTAGTAGTGAGCTTATTGCTACCATAGATTCTGAGGCTATGGCCCCTCCTAAAAAAAGAACAACTACTAGTAAGAAATCAACTAAGACAGAAAAATCTGTGATGATGCCGGCGGCTAAGAGAATAGCTGCAGAGAGAAATCTTGGTACAGATGAGGTCAGTACGATTCGTGGCAGTGGTCGCGGGGGGCGTATTATAAAAGAAGATATAGCTGAACATGCAGGGCCACAGTCTGTTCAGGAAACTACTGCAGATGAGGAGGTCCTGCTAGCAAGTAGTGATCGGCCGGAAAAACGTGTAGCTATGTCTAGATTACGTTTGCGTATTGCTGAGAGGATGGTTCAGTCACAATCTACGGCAGCAATCCTTACAACGTTTAATGAAGTAGATATGCAAGCAATAATAGATTTTCGTGCCAGATATAAAGAAAGATTTAAGAAAGAGCATGGAGTAAAGCTTGGGTTTACCTCATTTTTTGTTAAAGCTGTAGTAGCAGCATTAAAAAAATTTCCTATTGTCAATTCTTCGGTGGATGGTAAAGATATTATTTATCATGGGTATTACGATATTGGCATCGCAGTTGGGAGCCCACGTGGATTAGTTGTGCCGATTCTTCGTGATGCGGACCGCCTTTCACAAGCCGAGATCGAAAAACAGATTAATGATTTTGGTCAAAGAGCTAAGGAAGGTAAGCTTAAGATCGAAGAATTAACGGGGGGGACTTTTTCTATTACAAATGGCGGTGTGTTTGGTTCGATGCTTTCCACCCCCATTATTAACCCACCGCAAAGTGCAATTCTCGGTGTTCATGCCATTAAAGAGCGTCCGGTAGCAATAAATGGGCAGGTGGTAATTCGTCCGATGAACTACCTTGCGTTATCTTATGACCATAGGATTGTAGATGGACGTGAAGCAGTGCTTTCTCTTGCAGCAATGAAGGAGGCACTTGAGTCTCCGATGAGTCCGTTATTAGAAGATTAATTTATAACATCCTTAATAAACAATAAATTGCAGTATATACTTAGTATCTAACATTAACTTATAAGAATATAAAATGACTCAAATTTTTGATGTAGTTGTGATCGGAGCAGGTCCCGGAGGCTATGTAGCAGCAATTCGTTGTGCCCAATTAGGGCTAAAAACGGCTTGTATTGATGACTGGAAAAACCCAAAGGGGAAAGCAAGCCTTGGTGGTACCTGTTTGAATGTAGGTTGTATTCCTTCAAAGGCTTTGCTCGAATCCTCAGAGAATTATGAGCGTATTGCGCATAAGTATTCTGCACATGGAATTACAGTAGAAGGTTTGTCAGTTGATGTGCCTGTAATGGTTTCCCGTAAGGAAAAAATTGTGGAGGCGTTTACTCGTGGTATCGCTATGCTATTTAAAAAGAATAAAGTTACCTCAATACATGGAAGAGGCAGACTTGTTAAGGAGAAAAATTCCGAGGGAATCTGGAGAGTTAATGTTCAGAATGGTGATAAAGAAGAGATAGTTGAAGCGAAATACGTAATTATTGCAACTGGCTCGGCACCACGCCAGTTACCATCTTTATTAATCGATAATAAATGTGTTCTTGATAATGAAGGGGCACTGGCACTGGCCGAAGCACCTAAAAGGTTAGGAATAATTGGTGCGGGTGTGATTGGTCTGGAAATGGCCAGCGTCTGGCGGAGACTCGGATCAGAAGTAACTATTCTTGAAGCAATGCCAGGGTTTCTTTCAGCTGTTGATGAACAGGTCGCAAAAGAAGCAAAAAAGATATTTACCAGAGAGCTAGGATTAGAGATACAGACAGGGATTAACATTACTAAGATTAAACCTAGTAAAAATATAGTCACAGTGGAGTATCTTGATTCCGAGAATAAAGAACAGAAGCTAGAAGTGGATAAACTGATTGTATCGGTTGGCAGAGTTCCGAATTCTGCTAATCTAGGAGCAGATTCCGTTGGCTTACAAATTGATGATGGTGGCCGCATTCAAGTTGATGCGCGTTGTCGCACTAATCTATTAAATGTATATGCTGTAGGTGATGTTGTCCGAGGGCCAATGCTGGCACACAAAGCTTCAGAAGAAGGTGTGGCAGTGGCAGAGGAAATTGCCGGGAAGATAGCGGGTCAGGAAAAAGAGCTTCCCGCAGTGAATCTGGATGCCATACCATGGGTAATTTATACATCACCAGAGATTGCTTGGGTAGGTAAAACAGAGCAGGAATTGAAAATGTCTGGAGTTAAATACAAAGCAGGGCAATTCCCATTTATGGCAAATGGACGCGCACGTGCACTAGGTGAAACTAATGGGTTTATTAAAATCCTTGCGGATGCGGATACGGATCGAATTCTTGGTGTGCACATGATTGGCCCCTATGTTTCAGAGATGATTTCTGAGGCAGTAGTAGCAATTGAATTTGCTGCTAGCAGCGAAGACTTGGCCCGCATTGTTCACGCCCATCCTTCTTTGTCTGAAGTTTTACATGAGGCGGCGTTAGCTGTGGACAAGAGAGCATTACATATTTAACGAAACTTTGGATCGAATTATAGCTGTCTTATCCATTACTATTTAAAGGAGGGGTAGGGAGCTAGATTTTTTTCAAAAAAACATAAGGTTAAATTAGTGTTTGTCTTTCAGGAATTTTCCACGAGTTATTTGAGCATTAAGAAAAAACTTTTCCAGCGCTTCCCCGTCACCATCTTCCAGTATTTCATTCATACGTGCTAATTCGTTCTGATAGACCCTGATTTGTTGTAGTAATAGCCTGCGATTTGCAAGGCAAATATCTTTCCACATTTCAGGAGAGCTACTTGCAATGCGAGTAAAATCGCGAAAACCGCTACCAGCAAAATTAAGCAGTGTATCTTCATTCTTTTCAGTACTGTTTGAAAGCATATGGTTCATAAATGTGAATGCTAGAATATGAGGGAGGTGACTTGTCATAGCAAGCATTTCATCATGCTGATATGGGGACATTAATGAGGTATGTGCACCACACCCTTCCCATAGTTTCTGTATACTTTTTATTGAATCAATATCGGTTTCATCTGATGGCGTCAGGATTAAATTTTTATCTCTAAATAATTCAGCATTTGCTGCACTAGACCCACTAAACTCTGCTCCAGCAATCGGATGAGCTGGTACAAAATTTTTAAAATACTCTGGTATTGAAGAGCGGGCAGCTGCAATCACATTCTGTTTCGTGCTTCCTACATCAGAAATAATTGTCTGATGTTCCAGGTGGGGATTAATTTTCTTAAGAATTTCGGCAGTTTGTCCAACCGGTACGGCAAGTAATACAAGATCCGCTTTATTCAGAGCCTGTGAATAATTATCTGAGATCTCGTCTATAATTCCAAGTTCCAGTGCTTGTTGCAGATTTCCTTTACTTCGGCCTAAACCAGTAATGTGCTTTACCAGTCCTGCTTTACGTAGCGAAAGTGCAAATGAACCGCCGATTAATCCGACACCAATAATTACCAATTTATTGATCATAGAATCTTTCATATTTTAAATGTATTTATTCCCGTATTAGCCTGATAAAGATTTATATCTCATACGCTATCAGATACCTAATTATATTAAAGATATTATTCTGGAGATAGAACTAACTCTCTTTAATTGCGCTTTCAAGTAGCTGTAAAAATTTATTATTTTCAGATGCAAGGCCGACAGTAACACGTAGAAATTCTGGCATTTCATAAATACCAATTGGGCGAACGATAATCCCTTTCTGTAAGAGATACTGATAGACAGCAGCAGTTTTGCCGTTTTCCACTTTGAAACTAAGGAAATTTCCATAGGATGGAATATAGGTTAGGCCAAGCTGGCGAAGGCCAGTGGTTATCTGAAGCATTCCTGCCTGATTAAGAGCATAGGAACGTTTAACAAATTCTGTGTCATTTATTGCTGCTAAAGCTCCAGCAAGCCCGATACTATTAACATTAAAAGGTTGGCGTATCCGATTCATTAACCCGGAGAGCTGAGCATGTGCAAGTCCGAATCCGATACGGACACCCGCCATGCCATAAATTTTAGAAAAAGTACGTGTAATAAGTAGATTTGGAAAAATATCTAACCATTTAATAGTGTCAACTCTTGATGTATCTGGGAGATATTCATTGTAAGCCTCATCCAATATTACCAGTACATCACGTGGAATATGTTCTAAAAATCTTAGGACATCTGGTGCGGGCACAAATGTGCCAGTTGGATTATTAGGATTAGCAATAAATACTATACGTGTATCAGGAGTTATAGCATCCAGCATCGCATCGATATCGTGACCATAATTTTTAGCAGGAACCACTATTCCAGTTGCACCTGTGGCTTGGGTCACAAGAGGATAAACGGCAAAAGCATGCTGAGAAAAAACTGCGGACGTTCCAGGGTTCAGAAATACTCGGGCCGCCAACTCTAACACATCATTTGATCCATTTCCGAGTACGATCTGCTCACTATTTACAGCATATTTTTTAGATAATGAATTTTTTAATTCAAAGCCATTCCCATCAGGGTAACGCATCACCTCATTCAGCGCATTTTCCATTGCTTCAAGTGCAAGGGGACTAGTCCCGAGCGGATTTTCATTCGATGCAAGTTTTATAATAGAAGATTCATCAAGCCCTATTTCTCGTGCCAACTCATAAATAGGCTTTCCCGGTTGATAGGGTGCAATAGAATGTATATATTCAGGGGCGAGATCACACAAATTCATAGAGCCGGTACCATTAAGAGATGAAAGTCAGATACTAAAAAAATAAAAAGTAGAAAATAACATAGTTATGTTTCTACCTGACATATAAAATATAGTTATGCTGAAGGGTAAGACCCTAATACCTTCAGGAAGTTTGCTTTTTCCCGTATTTCATCTAGTGCTTTTGAGACTTTTTCATCTTGTTGATGACCCCTAATATCTGCAAAAAAAACATATTCCCATAGATCGGAACGGGAAGGGCGGGATTCTAAACGACTCATACTTACACCATGTTGTGCAAGAGGCGATAATAATTCATGTATTGCACCGGGGCGATTCCTAGATGACATGGCTAGTGATGTTTTGTCATTACCAGATGGAGCAACATCCTGAGCACCAATTACTAGGAAGCGAGTAGTATTTCTAGGATCGTCTTCAATATTTTCAGCATATATAGATAATTTGTATACTTCGGCAGCTTTTTTACTGGCGATAGCAGCAACACTCTTATCACCGGCAGCAATCATCGCTGCATGAGCATTGCTTGCTGCAACAACTCGTTTTGCCTGTGGGAGAGGAAAATTTGTATTTAACCATTCATGACATTGCGCCAGTGACTGAGGGTGAGAATAGATCTTTTCTATTTGCCCTGGGTCAGTATGTAGAGCAAGTAAGCATTGGTGTATAGGTAATAGAACTTCTCCACAAACTTTTAATGAGGATTGTAATAATAAATCTAATGTTTTTCCAACTACACCTTCATTAGAGTTTTCTACAGGTACTATTCCATAACTTGCCATGCCAGATTCGACTTTATGAAATACTTCATCTATCGATTCGCATGGAACCGCCGTTACTGATTTACCAAAACGATTTAATACGGCTTCTTCTGAAAATGTCCCTTTTGGGCCGAGATAAGTCACGCTCATAGGCTTTTCCATGGAACGACACAATGACATTATTTCTGTAAATAATTGGATAACATGCTTTGGAGAGAGAGGTCCTGCATTAAGTTTCTGTAGTCGGTCTAGAACCTGCGCTTCCCGATCAGGGCGATAGATTTCTCCTTGTTTCTTAGCCTGCCCAATCTGCTTCGCAAGATCAGCACGCGTATTGACAAGTCTGAGCAATTCATCATCAATCGCATCAATTTCATTACGCATTTTATTAAGTTGATCAGCCATTAAAAATTAGTTCCTTGTTAATAAAGATCAGTCAGCCAGTGCAGGTAAATATCTTACCATCAGAACACCGGGAATTAATCTAAGTTTTTCTATTGCCTTCTGTGGAGCAGGACTATCTACATCCACTAAAGTATAAGCCATCTCACCACGGGATTTATTACCCATATTGCGAATATTAAGTCCTGCATTTGCCATACTAGTAGAAATTTGTCCCAGCATATTCGGCATATTAGAATTAGCCACTGCTATCCTATAGGGAGATTCTCTCTCTACTGTTAAATTTGGAAAATTGACAGTATTAGTGATATTTCCGTTTTCCAGATAATCAATAGTTTGCTTTACCACCATTATCGAGCAGTTTTGCTCTGCTTCTAGAGTAGAGGCTCCCAAATGAGGCATTGTAATTACTGCCGGATGACGCTGAAGTTTTTCACTAGGAAAATCGCAAACATAATATTTTATTATCCCAGATTCGATTCCTGTTAAAACTGCATCTTCATCAACAATACCATCACGGGAAAAATTAAGCAGGATCATTCCCTTTTTCATATTCCTGACCTGCTTATCATTAATCAGGTGACGTGTTGCGTCAAGCAAGGGAACATGCAGGGTAACGAAGTTGCTGTGCTGCAGAAGATTCTCAATATTAAGTGATTTTTTTACTTCAGAGGAAAGATTCCACGCAGCATCTACAGTAATCTCAGGATCGTAACCGGTTACCCGCATACCAAGTCCGATAGCTGCATCTGCAACAAGTCTTCCTATAGCCCCCAATCCGATAACCCCTAAGGTACGTCCTGGTAATTCTACGCCAGAAAATTGTTTTTTTCCTTTTTCTGCAAGTTTGTGAAGTGTGCTGCTACTACCCTTGAGATTCTCAGCAAAATGTATAGCAGGAATTAAATTTCTTGCTGCTAATAACATGCCGGACAATACAAGTTCCTTCACCGCATTTGCATTTGCACCGGGAGTATTAAAAACTGGAATTCCACGTACATTCATATCCTGTACTGGAACATTGTTAGTTCCTGCTCCAGCTCTTCCGATTGCCAAGACACTTTCAGGGATATCCATGCCAAGCATATTATGTGAGCGCACCAAGATTGCATCTGGTTCAGTAATTTGATTGCCAATGGTATAACGCTTCTCTGCAAAGAGATTCAGGCCCTTTGCAGAGATCTGATTGAGTGTATGCACTCGGAAAGCTTTATGTGAATCTTCAGTCATGATTGTTGGCAAACTCTTTCATAAAACTGACTAGGGCAAGAACGCCCTCAATTGGCATGGCGTTATATATAGAAGCACGCATTCCACCTATTGCACGGTGCCCTCTTAGCTGTGTCAAACCGCAATCCTGAGCCTGTTTTAAAAACTCAGCATCCAAATCTGTATTCTTTAGCGTAAATGGTACGTTCATACGTGAACGATCTGATTTTGCTACCGAACAATTATAAAAATCTGTTGTGTCAATTAAGTCATATAATAAAGAGGCCTTGGAAATATTTATTTTTTCAATCTCTTCCAGGCCTCCTTTCTTATTTAACCATTCAAGTACTAACCCGGTAATGTAGATAGCATAAGTTGGCGGAGTGTTATACATGGAGAAATTGTCGGCGTGAATTTTATAATTAAATACACTCGGTGTGTTGTGAACGGTTTCTCCCAATAAATCTTCACGCACAATGACAATGGTTAGACCTGCAGGGCCGAAGTTTTTTTGAGCTCCGGCATAAATTAATCCGTATTTGGTGACATCCAGCGGCCGTGACAAAATATTAGAAGACATGTCGGCTACAAGTGGAATATTATTTTCTGAATAGGACAGGTCTGGTGTCCAGTTAAATTCCACACCACCGATAGTTTCGTTAGAAGTGTAATGTACGTAAGCTGCATTCTGGTCCAGCGCCCACTGGTCCTGTGTTGGAGCATAGGTATAACCGGAGTCCTCTGATGAAGCAGCAATATTTACATGACAATATTTTTGCGCTTCTTTGATAGCTTTTTTAGACCATATTCCGGTGTTGATGTAGTCAGCATTCTTCTTTTTTCGCAGCAAGTTCATTGGCACCATTGAGAACTGGCTGGTAGCGCCGCCGGAGAGGAATAGTACTTTGTAGTTTTCAGGAATACTCGCTAATTCGCGCAGGTCAGCTTCAGTTTTCTGG
>JAAZZR010000002.1 GCA_014237605.1 Nitrosomonadaceae bacterium
TTACTGCTGTATGTACACGAGAAGTAGTTGCTCCACCAATTAATAAAGGAATCGTGAAGTTCCCTCGTTGCATCTCTTTAGCTACATGTGACATTTCTTCCAGCGAAGGGGTAATCAACCCTGACAGGCCTATCATGTCAGCTTTTTCATGTCGCGCAGTTTCCAGTATCTGTGTACAAGGAACCATCACCCCCATGTTTACCACTTCGTAGTTATTACATTGGAGCACCACTGTAACAATATTCTTACCTATATCATGTACGTCACCTTTAACTGTAGCAATAACGATTTTTCCCTTCGTTTCTGAGTCTCCAGATACTCTCTTCTCTTCCTCAATAAAAGGTAAAAGATGTGCTACGGCTTGTTTCATTACGCGCGCTGATTTTACTACTTGTGGTAGAAACATTTTCCCGGATCCAAACAAATCACCAACCACATTCATTCCGTTCATTAGCGGTCCTTCAATAACCTGAATGGGTCGTCCACCTTGTTCTTTTATTTCAATCCTTGCTTCTTCAGTATCTTCTACAATATAGGTGTTAATCCCTCTTACTAGGGCATGTGTAAGCCGTTGCTGAACTGACTCATCACGCCAACTTAGGTCCTCAATATTTTCCTTTCTTTGTCCCTTAAAATTCTCAGCAAAATCAACCAACCTCTCGGTTGCATCAGGGCGTCTGTTAAGCAACACATCTTCAATATGTTCTAGTAAATCACTTGGTATGTCGGAATAAACGCCTAACTGTCCTGCATTAACTATTCCCATAGTCATTCCTGAGTGGACAGCATGATATAAAAAAGCCGTATGAATTGCCTCACGTATTGCTTCTTGGCCGCGGAATGAGAATGAAACATTGGAAACTCCGCCACTTATTTTGGCATAAGGTAAGGTTTGTTTAATGATTCGTGTAGCCTCGATAAAATCAATGCCATAGTTATTGTGTTCCTCAATGCCTGTAGCCACCGCAAAAATGTTCGGATCAAAAATAATATCTTCCGGAGGAAAATTTATCTGATCAACTAATATTTTATAGCATCGAGTACATATTTCTATTTTTCGTTCTTGTGAGTCTGCTTGGCCTGATTCGTCAAAGGCCATTACAATCACAGCCGCACCATAGCGACGGGCAAGTTTAGCGTGTTTAATAAACTCTTCTTCACCTTCCTTCATGCTAATAGAATTGATTACAGCTTTTCCTTGTATCCTCTTTAACCCAGCCTCAATAACAGACCATTTGCTTGAATCAATCATTATTGGTACCCGACTGATATCTGGTTCAGCTGCGATCAGGTTAAGGAATGTCACCATGGCTTTTTCTGAGTCAAGCATGGCCTCATCCATATTAATATCAATAATTTGCGCGCCATTCTCTACCTGATTACGTGCAACATTTAACGCTTCCGTATAATCATTGTTTAATATTAAGCGAGAGAAGGCCTTTGACCCTGTGACATTCGTTCGTTCACCTACATTTACAAATAATGAATCATCATTGATGCTTAAGGGTTCCAGACCAGAAAGCCGTAGTTCCTTTGAAATGCTAGGGATGGTCCGTGGTGTAATTTCCTCTACTGCTTCAGAAATAGCTTTGATATGTGCAGGTGTAGTGCCACAGCAACCCCCGACAATATTTACGAAACCAGATTGTGCAAAGTCCTTGATTAGCTTCGCGGTGTATTCTGGTGATTCATCATAACCTGTTTCTGCAAGTGGGTTTGGTAAGCCAGCATTAGGATGTGAGCTTATATACACTCCGGCAACTTTAGAAAGCTCCTCTATGTATGGTCTCATTAATTCGGCCCCAAGCGCACAATTAAGCCCAACTGATAAGGGATGGGCGTGGCTTACTGAATTCCAGAATGCCTCTGGTGTTTGCCCTGACAGCGTTCGACCAGAAGCATCCGTTATTGTTGCTGAAATCATGATAGGAATATGAATGTTATTAGTCTCAAAATACTGGTCTATCGCGTATAGAGCAGCTTTCGCATTGAGCGTATCAAAAATAGTCTCTACTAATAAAATATTTACACCGCCATCTACTAGGCCCCGAATAGATTCCAAATAATCAGTTACTAATTTATCAAAAGTAATGTTGCGAAATCCAGGGTCATTTACATCTGGTGAAATAGAACTAGTCTTAGTTGTTGGGCCTAATACACCAGCAACAAAGCGAGGCTTATTCGGGATTTTTTCTTCTATCGTTCGTGCTGCTTCATTTGCCAGTTTTGCACTTGAGAAATTTAGCTCATACACTAGATTCTGCATATGATAATCCGCCATTGAAGCAGAATTAGAATTGAAAGAATTAGTTTCAATAATGTCAGCCCCGGCTTCTAAAAAGCCGGTATGAATTGCATGGATAATCTGGGGCTGAGTAAGTGTTAAGAGGTCATTATTTCCCTTGAGATCATGAGGGTAATCTTTAAAACGTGTGCCACGATAATCTTCCTCATTTAGATTGTAACTTTGGATCATGGTGCCCATGGCACCGTCAAGTAATAGAATCTTCTGAGTAAGTAAGTGATGTAATAGTTTGGCACACTCTTGATTGTTCATGTTTGAGCTATAGCTTGGGCTGCATTTAGGAAAGAGTGATCTTATCATGCCACAACAAATTGTCGTGGCAACTTGTTGTGGAAAGAAATATTCTTTGAGCTATATATTTACATAGAAATAATAATTTATTATTGTTATTTCTACTATGCTTCTGAAGTTTAGTCTAAAAATCCTTGGCGGGATTTGCTTGGCTTGATTAGGTTATTTTCCTGAAGAGAGGTAGAGAAGACTTAAGCAGGCTTCATTCTTTTGTTTCAAGAATTAATCCGACTAGGACGGAGGATACGTTAGGGGATAGACCAAGAGTGCATGTTAAATTTATCAATTTCCTTTCATTTGAAAGGAAATTGATAAGATACTTATCCTTTTGTTGAGCTTAAGCTTTCTTAGGACTCTTGGTCTTGCTCACTTTCGGGCTTTTTTTTGGTTTAGTAACTAGCTTATCTTCCAACCCAGTAACTATTGATTCCAGTTCAGTTAATTTTTCACGTGTACGGATTAACATCTCTTGCTGCACGTTAAACTCATCTCGTGTAACCAAATCTAGCTTAGTAAATACTCCGGCTAACAAAATCCGCATATTTTGTTCTACATCCTTCACTGGACTTTGTGCTACCACCTCATTTATTTTTGTGCTAATTTCATCCAACAGTTTTTGGTTTAACATAGTTTCTCCATTTTTTCCGTCATCAATGTGGATTGAGGGACTCTACTTGCATGATAAAATCTCATATTTTTAAGAAATAGGCAATCAGTAGATTAATTATGAACCAACTACAACGTTACCAACTTCTAGAGAATTGGGTTAAGAATCAATTCCCGACTAGATCTTTTTTACTCTCTCCAGCCTCTACTGACGCAAGTTTTCGCCGATATTTCCGAATAGAATTTAGTGATCAATCTACTCCAAAGACATTAATTGTCATGGATGCCCCTCCAGAGCATGAGGACTGTGTTTCTTTTCTGTATGTGGCAAATATTTTTTCTACGGCCAATGTTCATGTTCCAGAAATTCTGGCAAAGGACCTGAGGCAAGGATTTTTGCTTCTTTCAGATCTAGGAAGCACTACATATCTTGAGTCGATAGGGGGTAATTCATCGATTGCTGGTAATTTATATCATGATGCGATAGATGCACTTATTAGAATTCAATCAGTAAGTTGTACGGGAGAGTTGCCAGACTATGATGAAAAACTGCTTCTTAAAGAATTAAACTTGTTCCCGGATTGGTACTTGGTAAAGCATTTAAAGGTAGCGCTAGATACAAACCAGAAAGAAGAGCTTAGTAATTGTTTTACAAAGATTATAAATAATAATCTTGCCCAGCCAAGAGTATATGTTCACCGTGATTTTCACTCACGAAATCTCATGGTAGCTAGCCCTAATCCAGGTATTATTGATTTCCAGGATGCTGTGTATGGCCCTATTACTTATGACTTGGTTTCTCTTTTTAAGGACGCGTATATTTACTGGGATGAAGAGAAGATACTGGATTGGGTAATACGGTATTGGGAGAAAGCCAGAAAAATAGGGCTTCCAGTTGCAGGAAATTTTTCCGATTTCTATCGTGATTTTGAGTGGATGGGGGTGCAACGGCATATTAAGGTACTTGGTATATTTGCCCGTTTATCTTGCCGCGATGGTAAAAATAATTACCTCAGAGATATGCCCGTGGTAATAAATTATCTGAAAAATACCTGTGACCGTTACCGCGAGCTGAATTTTTTGCTGGAGTTGTTGGGCGAATTAGAAAATAAAGAACAAAAGAAAGAAACTGGTGATGAATCATAAGAAAGAACGATTTAAAGCAATGATTTTAGCTGCCGGCCGTGGGGTGCGTATGCGTCCTATGACTGATAATTTACCAAAGCCGCTGCTTTGTGTGGGAAACCAAACACTGATTGAGCATCATATTGAGAATCTTGCGCGTGCAGGTTTTTTGGATATCGTAATTAACCATGCTTACTTGGGGGGAATGATTGAGACCGCATTAGGAGATGGAAGCCGCTATGGGGTTAACATTTGTTATTCCCCTGAAACGATAGCGCTAGAAACAGCTGGCGGCATCGTTAATGCGCTACCCTTGCTGGAGAGCAAGAATGGAGATGAGTTAGCCGAGCAGCCTTTCCTTGTAGTTAATGCGGATATATATTGCGAATTCAAGTTCGCTGAATTATTACCAATGTTAAGGCAGATGAGAATGGGTATAGATACGGCACACTTGGTAATGGTGAGTAATCAGGAGCACCATCCAGATGGAGATTTTTTTCTTGATTCCGGTAGGTTGTTGTCAGCAGGTAAAGAGAGACTTACTTTCAGCGGGATTAGTATCTATAAGCCATCTTTTTTTAATGGAGTTAAGCCTGGAATAGTATCGAAGTTGGCGCCAAAATTATGTCAGGCAATTGCAGAAGGAAGTGTTAGTGGTGAGCACTATAAAGGGGTCTGGGTAGATGTAGGCACACCAGAACGGTTACGTAGACTCGATGCTCAGCTCAGAAACAAATAAGGAAAGTTCCAGCTTGTTTTGCTTTATTCTATAAATCCTGCAATAGTATTATCTATGGTCCCAATTGAATCTTATATTAAACGCCGTCAACAACTAGCATCACAGATGCAGAAAGGGGTGGCGATTATCCCGACTTCTCCAGAGAGGGTGCGAAATCGTGACTGCAATCACCCCTATCGTTTCGATAGTTATTTTTATTATCTGACGGGCTTTGATGAGCCGGATGCAGTGTTTGTCATGATACTTGGAGATGATATAAACGAAACCAAGTCAATATTATTCTGTCAAGACAAAGATATGGAACATGAGATCTGGAACGGTTTCCGATATGGTCCGGAGTCTGCAAAAGAATTTTTTAGTATTGATGAAGCATATTCCATCTCAAGTGTGGATGAGGTATTGCCTAAATTACTGGCTGGTCACTCTAGAATTTATTATTCATTGGGGCAAGATGACGCATGGGATTTGCGTTTTACTGGCTGGCTTAACCAGGTACGCGAGAAGTCTCGAAGTGGCCTATCCACGCCGGCCGAAATTTATGATAGCCGAATACTATTAGATGAGATGCGCTTGTTCAAAGGGACAGAAGAGCTTCAACTCATGCGTCGCGCAGCAAAAATCTCTAGTCGTGCTCACTGTCGCGCAATGCAGGTAACTCATCCTGGGATGAAAGAATATGAGGTTGAGGCGGAATTTCTGTACGAATTTCGCAAACATGGTGCTGAAGCACCTGCCTATACCCCAATTGTTGCAGGTGGTGCAAATGCATGCGTGTTACATTATGTTAAGAATAGTATGGAATTAAAATCAGGTGATTTAGTATTAATTGATGCTGGTTGCGAGTTGAATGGGTACGCTGCAGATATTACCCGTACATTCCCTGTAAACGGTAAATTCAGTTCAGTACAAAAAGATGTATATCAATTGGTTCTATCTGCACAGTCTGCTGCGATTAATACTGTACAACCAGGTAATTCTTGGGATATGCCACATACTGCCGCACTGGAGGTATTAGTACAGGGGTTTATTGATATGGGACTATGCCAAGGAAGTGTGGATTCAGTTATTGAGTCAGAAGATTACCGGCGATTTTACATGCATCGAACTGGCCACTGGTTGGGGTTAGATGTACATGATGTAGGGGAATATAAGCAAGATGAAAAATGGCGTCTATTTGATTCGGGAATGGCTTTAACCGTAGAGCCTGGCTGTTATATCCGTCCGGCAGAAAATGTACCTGAACACTTTTGGAATATTGGTGTTCGTATTGAAGATGATGTAATCGTAACGAATACTGGTTGTGAGGTGTTGACGGCGTCAGCACCAAAATCTGTTAACGAAATTGAAGAATTAATGCGATGAATGAAATTTGGAAAATAATAGTTCAGAAGGCTTCTGGATTTAAGGGAAAAAACACTCAGGAGGGGATGAATTCCTCGCTCATAACTAAGCGATGGATGACTTACCTAGTACTAATTCCGATATTAATTTTATTGTCAATTTTTGGTGTTTTCTTTTTTGCTGCATTTTTGGCATTATTCGCTATAGCTGCTGCCGGTTTTGGTATTCGTTTTTGGTGGTTAAAGCGTGAATCAGCTAAATCAGTAGGATCAGAGCATCCGCTAAATACATTAGAAAAAGAGACAGTAGAAGGAGAGTATGTTGTGGTAGATGAGGATGACCGCACTGCTGAAGAAAAAGTTAGAAGAGATAGGTAGATAATTGAATCTGACAATAAATCTAATCTAAGTATGGAAACCATGTCATCCGACCATTACGACCTTATTATTATAGGTGGCGGCCCAATAGGTATGTCCTTATCCATTGCGCTTCGGCATAGTGGGCTATCAGTCCTATTATTGGAGGCACGTAAGGAGCCTGAAAAGAATAAAGATCCTCGCCCATTAGCGTTTTCTCATGGTAGTCGGTTAATTTTACAGCGTCTGGGTGTATGGGAAGCTTTGTCAGAGGTCACTCCCATTAAAGCTATACATATTTCTAATCGTGGTGGTTTTGGCCGTACCCTACTAACTGCTAGCGAAATTGATGTGCCGGCCTTAGGTTATGTAATACTCCATCATGACATATTTCGGGTAATGCACGAGAAATTGCAAGATTGTGGAGTTGACTATCTGACGGAAGCTCAGGTAACACAATTAGAATGTAATGTAGCGGAGGGGCAGGTTAAATTTCAGCATAATGGGAAGCTTAAACAGGCAACAGCAAATTTATTGGTATTAGCAGATGGTGGTCGTCTTATTGGGCAGGTAGAGGAAATCACTCAGCATGTGCAGGACTATGAACAGTGGGCGATTGTATCTAGAATTGAAGCCTCGGAATCCCAGTGTGGAATGGCCTATGAGCGGTTCACTTCTGATGGGCCTGTTGCTATGCTCCCTTTTGGCAAGAATTTTTCTTTAGTATGGACGGTCTCTCCATCAGTGGCACAAGAAATTCTTAGTCTGGACGATGCTACATTCTTAGCTCGGCTGCATAGTCATTTTGGTGATCGAATTGGAAAATTTACTTGTACAGGCAAACGTTCTGGTTTTCCTCTGGCTCTTAAATATGCAACTCCTGTAGCAGGACGTCGAGTTGTATTGATTGGAAATGCGGCACAAACTTTACATCCTGTAGCTGGACAAGGTTTTAATTTAGGCTTGCGTGATGCTTGGGAATTATCAGGAGAGATTATTGAAACGCCTTCTGATATCGGGTCCCCTGTGATGCTTTCAAAGTATCGAGCTAAACGGAAAACTGACAGCGGAGGAGGAAGGATCTTTACAGATTCTTTGGTTAAGATCTTTTCCAATGAAAATATTTTATTACAGGGAATGCGTGGAATTGGGTTAAGTGCACTTGATTGTTTTCCGCCAGCTAAGCGTTTTGTAGCTAAACGTATGATGTTTGGTTCAAGGGGATAATTAGTGACTAAGTATTGTTTTTAATTTTTATTAATAACTTCTTCCCATGAAATTGTCATTGGTTTAGAATTACTATCTGTACAAATTTTGGTTTTCCATATTTTTTTCATTATTTAGTTAGTGGTTAGTGTTATGCAGATCGGTCCTTATATTCTAAAAAATAATTTAGTCGTTGCGCCTATGGCAGGGGTAACTGATCGTCCTTTCCGACAATTGTGTAAAAAAATGGGAGCAGGAATGGCAGTATCGGAAATGGTGTCTTGTAATTCATTATTGTGGGGATCTGAAAAAACTAAGCGTAGAGCTAATCATGAAGGAGAAGTGGATCCAATTTCAGTACAGATTGCCGGAGCTGACCCGGCAATGATGGCAGAGGCTGCTTCCTATAATGTAGCGCAGGGAGCGCAAATGATAGATATCAATATGGGTTGCCCAGCTAAAAAGATTTGCAATACGATGGCTGGCTCTGCACTATTACAGAATGAGGAGTTGGTAGGTAGGATACTTGATTCTGTAGTGGGGGCAGTGGACGTTCCAGTTACCCTAAAGATTCGTACTGGTTGGGATAGAGATCACAAAAATGCGCTTGTTATAGCACGCCTAGCAGAGAATGCGGGGATACAGGCACTTGCTATTCATGGAAGAACTAGAGCTTGTGCTTATAATGGAAAAGCTGAGTACGACACTATCGCTGCTGTAAAAGATCACGTGAGAATACCTATTATTGCTAATGGTGATATTAGAACACCAGAGGAAGCAAAGAGAGTGCTAGAGTATACGGCAGCAGATGCTGTAATGATTGGACGTGCTGCTCAGGGGAGACCTTGGATATTTCGGGAAATTAGTCATTATCTCTCTACAGGCAATCATCTTCCGCTGCCTGAAGTTAATGAAATTCATCATGTTCTTGTAAATCATTTGTATGATCTTTACGATTTTTACGGAGAATATTCTGGAGTCCGTATTGCACGCAAACACATCTCTTGGTATACAAAAGGTTTGATTGGTTCTGCAGTGTTTCGTCATGCTATGAATCGGTTGCAAACTACTGATCAGCAACTATCTGCTGTTAATGAATTTTTTATAAGTTTATCTGGTTATGGAGAGCGATTGACTTATGTTGAGCGTGAGGAAGTAGCCGCATGACTATAATTGACGAGAATGAAATTGCACGATGTGTACGCAGGGCTGTAGAAGATTATCTTAAAGACTTGGATGGAGAGAAGCCTCATCCACTATATGGAATGGTAATACATAGTGTTGAGAAGCCGCTAGTTGAGTTAGTAATGAAATATTCTGAAGGAAACCAGACTCGCGCTGCAGAATTACTTGGTATTAACCGAAATACTCTTCGAAACAAAATAAGACAATATCGAATCAAATAAAGGGTGAATTGCGGTGGGGTTGGTAGTGTTGCAATTTGCGATATTAATTAACGCTCTGTATTTATGTGCCGGAATATGACGATCAAACAAGCTTTAATTAGTGTTTCAGATAAAACAGGTATTGTTGAGTTTGCACAGGCATTAAGCCAGTGTGGTGTGACCATCCTCTCTACTGGCGGTACTGCTAAATAATTGAAGAGTGCTGGTAGCGATGTAATTGAGGTAAGTGATTATACCGGTTTCCCAGAAATGCTTGATGGTCGGGTCAAGACCCTTCATCCAAAAATTCATGCTGGTATCCTAGCTCAAAGAAATTTGGCTACGCATATGGAAATAATGGAAAGGATGTCTTTTCCAGCTATTGATCTGGTAGTGGTAAATCTTTACCCATTTAGCGAAACAATTGCTAAAGTTAGTTCCAGCTTGGAAGAGGCAATAGAAAATATTGATATTGGTGGTCCGACTATGGTCCGTGCTGCTGCAAAAAATTATAAAAGTGTGGCAGTAGTAACAGACCCGGAAGACTATAACTCCGTACTGAATGAAATCAAATTAAATAATTGCATAGTTTCGGAGGAAAATCGTTTTCATCTTGCTTGTAAGGCGTTTTCACATACTGCTGCCTACGATAGTGTTATCAGTAATTACCTTACAGGGATTAGTTCTGACGGACAGCATAAAAAATTTCCTGCAAATCTTAATCTTAATTTTAAGATAGCCCAGGATTTACGTTATGGAGAGAATCCGCACCAGGAGGCGGCACTCTACAGGGATGATTCATCTGCCGCCACCGGAAGTCTTGCTAACTATAATCAGCTGCAGGGGAAGGAGCTTTCATATAATAATATTGCGGATGCAGATGCTGCGTGGGAGTGTGTAAAGACTTTCAATTCTCCTGCTTGTGTAATCATTAAGCATGCTAATCCATGTGGAGTAGCAGTAGCTGATAACCCGCTTATGGCATACACCGCAGCGTTTTCTACTGATCCAACATCTGCTTTTGGGGGAATTATTGCTTTCAACCGAGAGTTGGATGGCGTTACTGCTGAGGCCGTAATTAAGCAATTTGTTGAAGTGATAGTTATCCCAAGTATCACTGTTGAGGCTAAAAATATTCTTACTCAGAGAAAAAATGTACGGGTACTTATTCTTGATTTAATGGGAAAAGAGAATGCCCTTGACTTTAAACGTGTAGGTGGCGGTTTGCTAGTGCAAGCACCGGATAATATGAATATTGATTCTAGTCACCTTAAAATTGTAACTAAGGCACAGCCAACACAGCAAGAAATGAATGATTTATTATTTTCGTGGCGTGTGGCTAAGTTTGTTAAATCTAATGCAATAGTATTTTGTTTAAATGGGCAGACACTTGGTATAGGTGCAGGGCAAATGAGTAGAGTAGATAGTGCACGTATTGCTTCAATTAAAGCGCAGAGCGCGGAACTCACATTAGCTAATTCAGTCGTTGCCTCAGATGCTTTTTTTCCTTTTCGTGATGGATTAGATGTGGTGGTACAGGCTGGTGCAAAAGCGATTATTCAGCCTGGTGGTAGCATACGTGATGACGAGGTTATTGCTGCTGCAGATGAACACGGTGTGACAATGGTTTTTACGAATATCAGACATTTTCGACATTAACTCCATGTATATAATATTTTTATTTGGAAAATTTATGCTGAAACCTTTCGTAGTATAGCTGTCTCTTCTGTAAATATATCCTGCATATGAAAGTACTTGTTATAGGTGGTGGCGGTAGAGAGCATGCTTTGGCATGGAGATTAAAGCAATCGCCGCGTGTAAATAACGTTTTTGTAGCCCCAGGTAATGCCGGTACAGCCATTGAAGAGGGATTAAAAAATATTCCGATAACTGCAATCTCTGATCTTATCGATTTTGTAAAGAATGAACTTGTCGAAATTACTATAGTAGGTCCTGAAGCGCCACTTGCTGAAGGTATAGTAGATTCTTTTCGCTTAGCTGGTCTGAAAATATTTGGCCCGACTAAACAAGCTATACAATTAGAGGCATCCAAAGACTACTCAAAATCTTTTATGCTACGCCATAGCATTCCCACTGCAGCGTATGCTGCTTTCTGTGACCCTGTAATGGCCCATAAATATTTAGATAAAATAGGCGCCCCGATTGTTATTAAAGCTGACGGCCTAGCTGCGGGTAAAGGCGTAAAGGTTGCGATGACATTGTCTGAGGCACATGAGACGGTTGATGCAATGTTAGTTTCTAACAGTATGGGTGGGGCAGGTCAGAAGATTTTGATCGAAGAATTTTTAGAGGGAGAAGAGGTTAGTTTTATAGTTATGGCTGATGGTAAGAATGTATTGCCTCTTGCAACCAGTCAGGATTACAAGCGTCTAGGAGATGGTAACCATGGCCCTAATACTGGTGGCATGGGGGCATACTCTCCAGCACCAATAGTTACTCCTGAGTTACATGAAAGGATAATAAATGAGGTGATTGATCCGGTTATAAAAGGTATGGCGGCGGAGGGTCAGCCTTATACTGGGTTTTTATACGCGGGGTTGATGATCGGTGAAGGTGGGGGTATCAACGTATTAGAATATAACTGTCGTATGGGAGACCCAGAGACGCAATCGATTATGTTACGGCTAAAAAGTGACTTATTGACTCTTGTAGAGAATGCAATAGATGGTACGCTTAATAATATAGATGCAAAGTGGGATTGTCGTGCGGCATTAGGTGTTGTTATGGCTGCTTACGGTTATCCTGAGATGCCCCGTCAAGGAGATGTAATTCACGGTCTGTCAGAACTTATATTTAAGGATGATCTGGGTAAAGATTTTCATGTATTCCAAGCTGGAACTAAGGTGGGTGGAAAAGATGGTAAAGAAATAGTAACTGCTGGTGGTCGGGTGCTATGCGTTACAGCTTTGGGAGATGATATCAAAAATGCTCGGTATCGTGCTTATGAAATTTCTAATCAGATTTACTTTGATGGTTTCCAGATGCGGACTGATATTGGGCTATAGTGATCAACTATTAACTAAGAATTTAATTAGGTATGAATACAATTCAAGTCAAAGAATATCTTAGTACGCTGCAAGATAAAATTATTGAGCAATTAGAGCGGGTAGATGGCAAGCGCTTTAAATGTGAGAAGTGGGAGCGCCCGGAAGGTGGCGGGGGATTAAGTTGCGTAATTGAGCAGGGCAATGTATTTGAACGGGGCGGAGTAAATTATTCGCATGTATTTGGTTCAGGGTTGCCCGCATCTGCAACTGCTGCAAGGCCTGAACTGTCAGGGCGCTCATTTGAAGCGATGGGAGTATCAATAGTATTGCATCCCTATAATCCTTACGCTCCAACTATTCATCTGAATGTACGTTTTTTGGAAGCTCGTAAGGAAGGTGCTGAGTCAGTTTGGTGGTTTGGTGGTGGTATGGATCTGACCCCGTATTATGGTTTTGAGGAGGATGCTAAGCATTTTCACCAGACCTGCAAGGATTCTCTTCAATCTTATGGTAATGACTACCATGAGCGTTATAAAAAATGGTGTGATAAGTATTTTTATTTGAAACATCGGAGTGAGCCACGTGGGATAGGCGGAATTTTCTTTGATGACCTTAGTCAACCAGATTTTGATACTTGTTTCAAAATAACAAAAAGTGTAGGAGATCACTTCTTGCCTGCTTATATACCTATCTTGGAAAGACGCAGGAATATGTCTTATGGCGAACAAGAGCGTGATTTTCAAGCTTATCGTCGTGGTCGATATGTAGAATTTAACCTAGTTTGGGATCGTGGGACTCTTTTTGGTTTGCAGTCTGGTGGTCGTACCGAATCAATACTCATGTCTTTGCCGCCCATAGTTAAGTGGCGCTATGATTGGGAACCAGTACAAGGTAGCGCAGAATCAGAGCTTTATACTAAGTTTCTTATTAGTAAAGATTGGGTGTAATTAGGGTGTTAAATTTATAGGTAATAATCGGTAAACATAATAGTAGCGATAGAGGCTTAGCATTAAGAGTCTTTAGTTAGAACTGAGGTATTTGTAATGTTGCGTTGTGTTTTATGTAATTAATATTGACATTAAGATACTGGCACCGGAAAATAAAATTAATATTTTTATTGGAAGTAGTATTTATCAGTAAAATTTATACTTTAGAAATTAATATAGTGAGGAAAAAATGACTAGTAACCAAATAGAAAATTATACTTGTTCCCAAGAAACAAAATTAGGCTTAAGTCTAGCTTCAAAGAAGGCGTATAACATTATTGCAGCATTAATTGTTTTATGTTTTTCTGTTGTTATGACCGCGCCTACAGCATATGCAGAAGATACTCCTACCGATTATGCTGTAGCTATATCTGAAACCGGCATGGAGGCAGCTTCAGCTGTGGCGACAATGGCTTATTTTCCAGCTAAAGCCGCTTTTGCTCTTGGTGGCGGAATAGTAGGTGGTCTTACTTATGCATTTACAGGTGGGGATGAAGAGGCAACAAGTAAAATATGGCGTGCCAGTATGGAAGGAGATTATATGATTGAACCTGGGCATTTAACTGGAGATAATCCTATTAATTTTGTTGGCCCAGAAAAATAGTTATATTTTTTCTAATTTACTTTGAACCCAGGTGGGTAAATTGCATACAGTACAAGGTACTAGCCTCCTTGTTAGGGGGCACAGGAATAAAGAAATTCTTTATTGTGTTTCGCAATTGATTTCCTAGGTGATAAATTTGTAAGACCAGTGGTTAGTAAATGATTGATTATCTATTATGCTGCTATTGCCCTAACTATATTAGTTAGCAAGTTATTTTAATTAATATTTAACTTGATTCTTGATGTAAATCCAAGGTGGAAACTGTGTAGTAATCCACATTTATTACTCTAATTGCATAAACATATGGCGCAAACCCGCACGGGTATTGGGGGTAATCATAACAACTTGTTTTATAAGATTAAATTTTTAGTTTAAAATTTAATCTAATTAAAGAATATCCTTACAAAAGGGCAACTTAACAGCTTTAAATACAAATAACCCACAAACTTATCCACAGTAACTGTGGACAAGGAAATAAAATAGAAAGTACTGGGATTCAGACAAGAAATCTCAATGCTGTATAGAGTAAAAATGATTCTATGCCATTCTTAAATAAGAATGCCTTGTTATGAATGGATGGTGTTCCTTGAAATAAAAGGATCCTGATCAAATTAAGTACATTTTTATTTGACAGAATTTGGTTTGTCTCATAAGAAATAAATAGTAGAGGCGCCGGTGCATGCTAATTCAGCTAGGCTACATTATCAGTAATTCGAACCATTAATGTTGGTTCGTAATAATAGATACAGCTTAAAAAATACATGTGTTGTGGTTAGTAGGAAAAATAGTAATGACCAAATTGTTGAGATTAAAAAACTCGAGAATTTGGCTAGTTTGCGTTATAATTCATAGCTATTACAGGAGTAAGTAATAATTGTTCCCCAGCTGACATAGTGGGGAATTTTATTTAGAAACGGAGAATAACCATACGAATCATTTTATTAGGCGGACCTGGTGCAGGAAAGGGCACGCAAGCCAATTACATAAAAGAGCATTTTGGAATTCCACAAATTTCAACTGGTGACATGTTGCGTGCTGCGGTTAATAAAGGCACTGAGCTGGGGCTTGCTGCTAAGAAAATTATGGATATGGGAGAGTTGGTTCCTGACGAAATTATCATTAATTTGGTAAAGGAGAGAATTTCTGAGTCGGATTGTAAACAAGGTTTTTTGTTTGACGGCTTTCCTCGTACAATCCCACAGGCAGATGCAATGAAAGTTGCTGGTGTACAAATTGATTATGTAATCGAAGTAAATGTGGCTGATTTGGAAATTGTTAAGCGTATGACGGGTCGTAGGACACATCCAGCTTCTGGCCGTACTTATCATGTTATATTTAACATGCCGAAGATTGAAGGGAAAGATGATGTTACAGGAGAGCCATTAATACAGCGGGACGATGATAAAGAAGAAACCGTAAAGAAGAGGCTTGAGGTTTATCATAAAAAAACAAAGCCATTAATAGAATATTATTCTGAATGGTCGATTAGTGGAGAACACGGGGCTCCTGAGTATGTACAAATAGAGGGAGTTGGATCTGTTGAAAAAATTCGGGATAGTATTTTTGAAGTAATTAGTTAGTGATATGTAGAGATAAGTACTAGTAAAAATTCTGGTAAATTCGTTAGATTTTAATAATTAGGGGAGAAAGATGGCAGTAAAAAATGCATTTTATGCTCAGTCAGGCGGGGTAACTGCTGTTATCAATGCATCTGCTGCTGGTGTTATCGAAGCTGCGCGAAAGAACAAGCTGAAAATTGGAAAAATTTATGCTGGCCGAAATGGAATTATTGGTGCTCTAACTGAGGATTTAATCGATACCGGTAAAGAAAGTAAAACAGCTATTAGAGGGTTATGTAGCACACCTTCCGGTGCCTTTGGCTCTTGCAGGTACAAATTAAAGAGTCTTGATGAAAATAGACGAGAATATGAACGCCTCATTGAAGTTTTTAAAGCGCATAATATTGGGTATTTCTTCTATAATGGTGGTGGCGATTCTGCTGATACTTGTCTTAAGGTGTCGCAGATAGCTAAAAAATTGGGTTATCCTGTACAGGCAATCCATGTTCCAAAGACTGTAGATAATGATTTGCCAATTACGGATTGTTGTCCTGGCTTTGGTTCAGTAGCGAAATATATTGCTGTATCTACGCGTGAAGCAAGTTTTGATGTAGCTAGTATGTCGAAAACATCTACAAAAGTATTTGTATTGGAAGTAATGGGTCGGCATGCTGGATGGATTGCGGCAGCTGGTGGTCTGGCATCTGATAAGGACTGTGAAATTCCAATTGTTATTTTGTTTCCAGAAATTACTTTTAACAAGAAAAAGTTTCTTGCTAAGGTAAAAAAATGTGTAAAAGAATTTGGTTATTGCTCTGTAGTAGTTTCAGAGGGAGTAAAGGATGCAAAGGGAAATTTCCTTGCTGACCAAGGATTGCGTGATGCTTTTGGGCATGCACAGCTGGGGGGTGTTGCACCGGTAGTTGCAAATATTGTTAAAGACGGATTGGGGTTAAAATATCATTGGAGTGTGGCAGATTATTTACAGCGCTCTGCTCGTCACGTTGCATCCAAGACTGATGTGGACCAGGCATATGCATTGGGTAAGGCTGCAGTAGAATTTGCTGTCAAGGGGCATAATGCAGTAATGCCTACGATTAATCGTTTGTCTAACAAGCCATATAAATGGAAAATTGGAATGGCGCAGCTTTCTAAGGTGGCAAATGTAGAAAAAATGA
The DNA here is from genome assembly GCA_014237605.1 of Nitrosomonadaceae bacterium. GTDB lineage: Bacteria > Pseudomonadota > Gammaproteobacteria > Burkholderiales > Nitrosomonadaceae > BJGV01. The sequence goes on from JAAZZR010000002.1 coordinate 16,690, forward strand.
TGCCTAGTAATTTTATTACAAAAGATGGATTTGGCATTACAGAAAAATGCCGTGCATATTTGGTGCCACTTATTAAGGGTGAGGATTATCCTTCCTATAAAAATGGGCTGCCTAAGTATGTAAGACTTAAAAATATAGGCGTTAAGAAGAAATTAAGTAATTTTAAGATTTAGATTGAATAGTAATTTAGATACGGCTGAAATTATTTTATTTGAGAGATGGAAAATTATTCCTAATATGGGGCTACTAGACCAATACCCTTCATATATTTACAGATGGTCTGACTTTAATTGGAGATTCAAATGGTTCTCGGTTTAATCATTGCTATTGCTTGCGCGATAGCCGCATGCGTATACGGAGCGGTATCGATCAAATGGATTTTAGCTTTGCCAAGTGGAAATGAGCGTATGCGTGAAATTGGCACGGCAATCGAACAGGGCGCTTCTGCTTATCTGAATCGGCAATATACAACGATTGGCATTGTAGGTGGAGTGTTGTTGGTAGTTATTTTTGCCACCTTAGGTTGGGAGACAGCTATTGGCTTTGCTATTGGTGCAATATTATCAGGTCTTGCTGGTTTTATCGGAATGAATGTTTCAGTTAAGGCCAATACACGAACTGCAGAGGCTGCTAAAGGGGGGATCAGTCCGGCATTAGATGTAGCTTTTAGGGGAGGGGCAATTACTGGAATGCTGGTTGTTGGTCTAGGCCTTCTAGGGGTAGCCGGTTATTTTGCATTTCTTATAGCTATAGGTGTTTCTTCCTCAGATGCTATACACGCCTTAGTGGGACTAGCTTTTGGTAGTTCATTAATCTCTATTTTTGCCCGTCTTGGTGGCGGAATTTTTACAAAAGGCGCTGATGTAGGTGCTGATTTAGTAGGGAAGGTTGAAGCCGGGATCCCTGAAGATGACCCAAGAAACCCTGCAGTTATTGCAGATAATGTGGGAGACAATGTAGGTGATTGTGCTGGTATGGCTGCTGATTTATTTGAAACTTATGCAGTGACTATTATTGCAACTATGCTATTAGGCGGACTTTTAATTGAGAATGCCGGTACGAGCGCTGTATTGTATCCGCTCGTTTTGGGCGGTTTTTCAATAATTGCTTCAATAGTAGGTTGTTATTTTGTTAAAGCACGCCCAGGTGGAAAAATTATGAACGCGTTGTATCGTGGATTAGCTGTTGCAGGAGGTCTGGCAGCAGTTATTTACCTACCTATTACGGCTGTAATGATGAGCGGTGGAATAGTTATTGGAGGTGAAGAGACTTCATGGTTCAGTTTATACCTTGCAGGGATCGTTGGCCTAATACTAACTGGAGCAATATGTTGGATTACTGAATATTACACCTCAACAGAATATAAACCAGTTCAACATATCGCTGAGGCATCAAGTACGGGTCACGGAGCTAACGTTATAGCCGGCTTAGGTGTTTCAATGAGATCTACAGCTTGGCCAGTAATAGTTGTGTGTATTGCTATCTGGTGTGCATATGGGCTAGCTGGAGTATATGGCATAGCTATTGCTGCTACTTCAATGTTATCCATGGCTGGTATTATCGTAGCGCTTGATGCCTACGGGCCAATAACTGATAACGCTGGTGGTGTAGCTGAAATGGCTGGCTTACCAGAAGAGATTCGTAATATCACTGATCCACTTGATGCTGTCGGCAATACCACCAAAGCAGTTACAAAGGGCTATGCTATAGGCTCTGCAGGTTTGGCGGCATTAGTTTTATTCGCTGATTATACCAACGCGCTTGCTGCTGGAGGACAAGGAGAAATCACATTTGATCTCTCTAACCACATGGTCATCATTGGTTTATTTATTGGGGGAATGGTGCCATATCTGTTTGGTGCAATGGCAATGGAAGCTGTTGGCCGTGCAGCTGGATCGGTAGTTATAGAAGTACGTCGCCAGTTTAAGGAAATACCTGGAATCATGGACGGCACAGCTAAGCCTGATTATTCTAAGGCTGTAGATATGCTAACCAGAGCAGCGATAAAGGAAATGGTAGTTCCTTCACTTCTACCTATAGCAGTACCACTTATAGTTGGCCTCTTACTTGGCCCAGTAGCTTTAGGTGGTGTTCTAATTGGGGCTATCATTACCGGAATCTTTTTAGCGATTTCGATGACAGCTGGTGGTGGAGCTTGGGACAATGCTAAGAAACATATCGAGGATGGCCATTTTGGTGGAAAGGGCTCTGAAGCACATCACGCTTCTGTTACGGGCGATACTGTTGGTGACCCTTATAAAGACACTGCTGGCCCAGCTATTAATCCTTTAATTAAAATTATGAATATTGTTGCACTTTTAATCGTTCCATTGATTTAAATATTTATAAGTAATGTAAAAAGCACACCTAGTAAATTAGGTGTGCTTTTTTTTGGGTCTAAAATTCAGATACACACTTCTGCTGCTTATTCTTACTACAGTGCTGGTCACTCCTTCATATTAGTTTTTAGAATCTAATTTTATTGCCAAGTTGGCATAGGTCTTCCTTCATTAAGTACTAGCCAGCCACGAATGATACGGTAGGCTATCCATATACCGGCACCAATTGTAATGGTGTAGGAGAGAACAATGCCCAATACGGTTATGAATAATATTACAGCGAGTATCAGCCACAAAAATGCAAACCAGAATGTACGTATCTGCCAGTTAAAATGAGAATCAAGATACGTGCCACGCACATCACTCCTTTTTGTGTAGTTGATGATAATGGCAATAATTGACGGCCAGCCAGTCAGGAAAGTCGTAATAACAAATGCTGACCCAATTAGCCCCATAATGACGCTTAAAGCATGAAGCGCATAAATTATGTTCGTAAGTAAAACTAAATTAACTTGAGGTGTGATTGGTACGGGCCTTTCTGGCATGGATTACCTCTGTGGTCCCAGGGAATGTGATGCCGGGTTATTTAGAGAAATTCAATATTAATAATTATTTTTTTATTCAGATTGGTATGGATATATAAGTGTTATATCTATTTATAAATTATAGAAAGTTATTCCGTATTATCTGTATCTGTTAGTTCAGCTGGTAGTTCAGCACCATCTTTAGATCCTGCTTTCGCTTTATCAAGCTTGCGTTGCCTTTTATCTTCCTGTTTTTTCTTTTTAATTAAATCCCGTTGACGTTTTTCATATTGAAAATTAGGTCGTGCCAATTTTTTACTCCTTGAGAAATATTATTAAGAAATAGAAGAAACCTTGCTCTTTATTTCCTATAATTTTACGCGGAAATAAGAAAGCTATCTAAAATCACACCTTGATTATCCACCATTACTAATATAATTGTAGATTATATATAAGTGTACTAGGTTTGATTATAACTTTTTTAAATATGAGCTGAGCTATACTTAAAAAAGTAAATGCAGTTTTTTGTGCAGATCCTCATTTTATGTAGTATTAGCTATTACTACTATTATCTTGCCATTGAAGATGACAAAAGAGTTTATTTTTAATAACTATCAGATTTAATTGGTTCAATTTCTTACAAATATTTCTAGGTTAAATCATTACTGAGCTTATACGCTTCAGTTCTTTGACAGTGCAGGTTAATGCGCTAATGAACTCATTAATCTGTTCAAGTGTATTGCTATTACCCAAACTTAAACGTACTGCACAACGCGCTAGAATTGGTTCGACTCCCATAGCATCAAGGACATGACTTTTTCCTGGAGCTGCACTTGAGCAGGCGGCACCACTTGCGATTAGAAATCCTGCCCTTTCTAGATGAATTACTAAAGTTTCACCCTCGATATCTGGCAGTGCAAAATAACATGTGTTTGGTAACCGGGTTGCATTCATACCAAAAATTATTGCACCCATTTCAATTAATCTTTTCTCTAGGTGTGTACGTAATCTTGTAACATGTATTGTGGTTCTTTCCATTCGTAGTTTAGATAGCTCACAAGCTTTACCAAAGCCTACTATGGCTGGTACATTTTCTGTTCCTGAACGTAGGCCACCTTCATGACCGCCACCAAATATCTGTGGTCTAAGCACGAGCTCTTTATCTATAATAAGTGCTGCAGCACCTTTTGGCCCATATATCTTATGAGAGGATAATGTCATAGCATGTACATTAAGAGAGGGAAAGTTAACGGGTATTTTTCCAAAGGCCTGAATCGCATCGGTGTGTATCAATGCACCTAACTTTCTAGATTTTTCCGCAATATTTGCCACTTCTTGAATTACTCCAGTTTCATTATTAGCTAGCATAACGGACACTATGTTTGGACGGTACTCTGATAGAGCTTTATCAACATCACTCATTATTATGCGTCCAGATCTATCGACTATGAGCTGCCGAAGCCCGCATTCCTTATTAGTACTCTGTGCTAATTCCTTGGCTGGACGCAAAACGCAGGGATGTTCAATTGCGCTAACAATAATTCGTGTGCTTTTTAGGTGTCCAGTGGCCCCTTGAATAAATAGATTATTAGCTTCTGACCCTCCACTGGTAAAGACCACTTGTGATGGCTGTGCTTCAATCGAATCTGCTACCTGTTCTCGCGCATGATTAATTGCCTGGCGGCCAGCTATCCCAAGATTATGGCCACTTGATGGGTTGCCAAATTTATTCTGAAAATATGGCATCATTGCCTCCAATACTTCATCGTCTACCCTAGTGGTAGCATTATGATCAAAATAAACTTTTTCTATTTTATTCATTTTTGGTATTTATATTTGATGCCATTCTTATTGAAAACATTAATTATAATTTGAAAATAATATTCGTATTTTAACTATAAGAATCTTATAATTTTAATTATAGAGGACTCATGTTATTTATTTTTTATTCTTTCTTTTCCAAAGAAGTCAGAACCCCACGTAATATTTTAATTTCTTTTTTTTCTAAATTTGTACGGGAATACAAGCGGCGGATTCTTTTCATTAAATGCTTTGGATTCTTAGGATCAAGGAATCCACTATTAAGCATAGTATTTTCAAAATGACGGTAAAATAACTCTATTTCATCGTGACTTGCTAGCTCTCCCAATGTTGATGGCAGATATTCTTCAAGATCTGGTAGTGCCATGCGTAATTCATAAGTCATTACTTGTACTGCACTGGCAAGGTTAAGAGAAGAATACTCTGGATTAGCTGGAATATGTACCATAAATTGACACTTACTTATCTCCTCTGAGGTAAGCCCGGATGTCTCTGATCCGAAAACTAATGCTACCGGGGATCTACGTGCCTGACTGAGGATTTTTTGTGCTCCCTGACGGGGGTCAGATACATCAAGTGAAAGGTTTCGTTGACGTGCTGTGACAGCAGCTGCAAGAGTAGTACCACTTAATGCTTCGTTAAGTGTTCTGCAAACTTTAGTATTGTTAAGTACATCCCAAGCCCCAGCAGACCGTCTTTCTGCTTCTTTATCTGGGAAAGATTTCGGGTTTACTAGATAGAGCGACCTTAAACCCATTGTTTTTATGGCTCTTGCTACTGCCCCTATGTTTCCAGGATGGCTTGGGCTACACAATATTACACGTACGTTGTCAAGCGGGCAGAGAGGAATCATATTAAAATGCCATAGTTATAAATAATTTAAATTCGTTTCAGGACTAATATGCACCCAATGCTTAATACTGCAGTTAAAGCGGCACGACGTGCCGGTGGAATAATTAATCGCGCCTCACAGAATCTTGATTTATTGCACGTTTCACGTAAAGCACATAGTGACTTTGTTAGTGAGGTAGATAGTAACGCAGAAGATGCCATTATAAAGGTTCTTTTAGAAGCTTACCCTAAGCATTCTATTCTAGCAGAAGAAAGTGGTACTACAGGTGATCAAGATGAGCCTGAATATCAGTGGATTATTGATCCACTTGACGGCACCACAAATTTTCTTCATGGCTATCCTCAATATTCAGTTTCTATAGCATTAAAATATAGAGGTGTATTAACGCAGGCTGTAGTTTATGACCCAACTGGAAATGAGTTATTTACTGCAAGCCGTGGACAAGGAGCCTATCTTAATGACCATAGATTACGTGTAAGTAAACGTAATAAATTCTCCGAATGTTTGATAGGCACTGGTCTTCCATTTCGGGAGCTTACACATATGGATACCTATCTTTCTATGCTCAAGGACATAATTCCTAGAGTCGCAGGTATTCGCCGTCCTGGTTCTGCTGCGTTAGATCTAGCCTATGTGGCAGCTGGGCGCTATGATGGTTTTTGGGAGTTAGGTTTGGGTCCCTGGGATATGGCTGCTGGTTGTTTACTTATTACAGAAGCGGGTGGACTTGTAAGTGATTTGGAAGGAAATGAAACTCATCTAGAAAGTGGGAACATTATCGCCGGAAACCCCAAAATATTTGGACAGCTTTTGCAGGTAATTGCGCCTCATTTAACAAAGGAATTGATAGCCTAATGCTTGCAATATTGCGGGACTAACATTATGTAATTCTGACACAATGACATTTTTTAAATATTACCTTGATCATGTCTAGTAACCATACTCCAATGATGCGGCAATATCTTCGTCTTAAGGCGGAGCACCCTGATACTCTGATGTTTTATAGGATGGGTGATTTCTATGAATTATTCTTTGAAGATGCAGAAAAAGCCGCAAAATTATTAGATATTACTCTAACTAAGCGTGGAACATCGGCTGGGGCTCCCGTAAAAATGGCAGGATTTCCGTATCATGCAGCTGATCAGTATCTGGCAAAGCTTGTTAGGCTTGGTTTATCAGTGGCTATTTGTGAACAAATTAGTAATTCTGTCGCCACTAGTAAAGGTCTAGTAGAGCGAGAAATAGTACGTATTATTACGCCAGGTACATTGACTGACACAGCATTATTGTAAGAGAAGCGCGACTGTATCTTGCTTGCCCTAGATTTACACGAGGGAACATTAGGCTTGGCATGGTTAAATTTGGCTGCAGGAGATCTCCGTGTAATGGAAACATCTCCAAATAATTTACTGAATGAACTTGGAAGATTAAAACCTGCAGAGATACTTTTACCTGAATCATTTGATACATCAGTTCTGCTTAATGAAGGAGGGGCATTGAAACGTTTGCCTTCATGGCAGTTTGATACTGAAGCTTCAATTCGGAAGCTTTCTCGGCAATTTAAAACTCATGACCTTTCTGGTTTTGGATGTGATGGGCTATATCCATCAATCAGTGCAGCAGGAGCATTACTTGATTATGTCTGCCTTACACAAAGTGCAAGTGCAGTGCATGTTAGCTCTTTGCAAGTAGAGCGAGGCAGTACTTACGTACAAATGGATGCTGTTACTCGTTGCAATCTCGAAATATCAGAAACTATACGAGGAGAGAAATCACCAACGTTACTATCACTATTGGATACTTGTTCAACAAATATGGGTAGCCGGATGTTGCAGCATTGGTTACATAATCCATTACGTGATCAGATCAAGGTACAGAATCGACTTGAAGACGTATCCACACTAATCGGGAACCCGGGTTCAGAATCATGTCTGATAGTAAGAAAACGCCTAAAGAAAATTGTTGATATCGAGCGTATATCCGCTCGTATTGCATTTAAATCAATAAGACCAAGAGACTTATCAGGGCTACGTGATAGCCTCGAAAGATTACCTGAAATCGTTTCTTTACTTTCAGGATATTCCAGTAAAAATATGGCTATTCTAGTAAAGGCTATGACCCCCAAAGTCGAACTTCTTAATTTATTAAAGAATGCGATACATGATGAGCCCAATACAATGTTGCGTGACGGCAATGTAATAGCAGATGGCTATGACAAAGAATTAGATGAGTTACGTGCGATACAGAATAACTGTGGTGAATTCCTACTACAGCTAGAATTAAGGGAAAGAGCTCGTACTAATATTCCAACCCTCAGAGTTGAATACAATCGTGTACATGGTTTTTATATCGAAGTGACTAATACACACAAAGAAAAAATTCCGGAAGATTATAGTAGGCGTCAGACACTAAAGAATGCAGAGAGATACATTACTCCAGAGCTAAAAATATTTGAAGAAAAAGCACTGTCAGCAAAAGATCGTTCCCTGGGGCGTGAAAAATTATTATTTAATCTAGTACTAGATATGCTGGTGTCATATGTTAGCCATTTGCAACAAATGGCTTTGAGTGTGGCTGAATTAGATGTACTTGCAACTTTTGCAGAACGTGCATTAACACTTAATTACACTATGCCAATTTTTACTAGTGAAGCTGAGATTAAAATTCAGGAAGGTCGGCACCCTGTAGTAGAAAATCAAGTGGATAATTTTGTCGCTAATAATGCAGAGCTGAATGCCAAAAGACAGATGCTTGTTGTTACTGGCCCTAATATGGGTGGAAAATCCACATATATGAGGCAGGTTGCGCTGATTACCTTGCTTGCACATTGCGGTAGCTTTGTTCCCGCTAAAAATTTATGCATTGGTCCGATTGATAAGATTTTTACACGAATTGGTGCATCTGATGACCTTGCAAGCGGACGTTCCACATTTATGGTTGAAATGACGGAAGCTGCAAATATTCTGCATAATGCTACTGAACAAAGTTTAGTATTGATGGATGAAATAGGGCGGGGCACTTCTACTCTTGATGGATTATCACTGGCTTTTGCAATTGCGCAGTCTTTATTAGTGAAGAATCGGAGCTATACCCTATTTGCTACACATTATTCAGAGTTATCAAGGCTAGTGGAGAAATTTAGTCAGGCTGCCAATATACATTTTGATGCTGTAGAGTACAAACAACGCATTACTTTTCTTTATGCTGTTAATGAGGGGTCAGCTAGTCAGAGCTATGGTCTTCAGGTTGCCGCTTTAGCTGGAATACCGGAAGAGACGATTTCGGCTGCTAGAGAGTATCTGGCAAGATTTAAAATTGAGAATCAAAACGGAGACTTATTTTCGAAAGATATATTTAGTTCTGTCGAAGTAAGTACAGTTGAAGAACATCCAGCTCTTTCATTATTATCTAAAATAGCACCCGATGAACTTAGTCCGAAAGAGGCACTAGAAAAGCTTTATGTTTTAGAAGAAATATATGGAAAAAATAAATAGCTAAGAGGTAGATATTTTTTAGTTTAAAGCATTCTCCTGATTATAAAATAATAGGAGCTACTCATGGACATGGCCATGAGAAATTTCTTCTTCAGTAGCAGGTCGTACACCTGTAACAGTACAATCGAAGTGTAAAGTTAATCCAGCTAAAGGATGATTGCCATCAACAACTACCTTATCTTCAGTAATATCAGTAATAGTATAGATCAACGTAGCTTTAGAAGTTTCTTCCTCGCCCTCAAACTGCAGTCCAATTTCTATGCTATCAGGAAACTTGCTACGAGGTTCTATGTGAACTAAAGCGCTATCATATTCACCAAAATGGTTCTCTGGCAACATTAGAATGTTGCCAGAGTATCCTATTACTTTATTTTGTAGTTCTTCTTCAACTATAGGAAAAATTTCATCATATCCGCCGTGCAAGTAATTAACTGGGGAGTCTGTTTTTTCCATAGTTTTACCCGTGGAATCTAATAATACATAATTAATAGATACAACCGTATTTTTCTCTATTTTCATTTTTTTAGAATTATAGTGTTTATAAAATATAACTAGAAGGTAGCAATTTTCGCACAGGTGCAAAGCTTCGCCTATGTACTAAAGATACTCCATGGAGCTGTAATGCTTCTAAATGCTTCTTCGTTGGGTATCCTTTGTGTTGATCAAAACCATAATCCGGGAAAGAATCATGTAGGCTGTACATTTCTGCATCACGCGCTGTTTTGGCAAGAATAGAGGCTGCAGAAATCTCTTGCACTAAGCTGTCACCCTTAATGATAGTCTGTACTTGAATTTTCAGTTTAGGGCTATGTATTCCATCCACTAATATTTTATCAGGTTGGAAGGGTAAACTTTCAACAGCACGCTTCATTGCCAACAAACTTGCTTGTAGAATATTAATATCATCAATTTCTTCTACAGATGCTGAGGCGACCGCCCATGCCATTGAGTCTCTTTTGATTAAATATTCAAGTTTATTTCTCTTCTTGGCACTTAGTTTCTTAGAATCAAGAATTCCTTCTATTTTTTTAACTGGATTGAGCACTACGCAAGCAGCAAATACTGCTCCTGCTAAAGGACCTCTACCGGCTTCATCTACACCGCCGATCAGATTATATAATGGGTCAGCTATTTCCTGATTTATGTCTTTGATCACTAGGTGAATATATTTAAATGTTAATTAAATACAGGCACTTCCTATATATCCTTTATTGTACACATCAACTTTGCTTCAGTAGCAATTTTACCATCTACCTCGGCTTTAGCAGAATACTTTATGACTCCTTTAATCTGCCTTTCTATTTTTACTTTCAATATTAGTTGGTCACCTGCATAAACCGGTTTTTTAAAGCGAGCTTGGTCTATGCCAACAAAATAATATACAGAGTCATTATCAACTTTTAGATCTAAAGTCTTTAGGGTAAGTAGTGCAGCTGCTTGTGCCAAAGCTTCTATGATTAATACTCCTGGCATAATGGGATGATGAGGAAAATGGCCTGGAAAAAATGGCTCATTAATAGTGACATTCTTAAGCGCAATAATTTCTTTGCCTGAGTCACATGAGAGCACCCGATCCACTAGTAGAAATGGGTAGCGATGGGGAAGATATTTCAATATTTCATGAATGTCCATAGTGTTCCTTAATTGTCTGTTATTCTTTAATTTTACGATAGTAAAATGATATAGTGGCGTTTTTTATGATCTTAGAATTGTTGTCCAAATGAGAATTGAAATGGCTGCATTCTATCTCCTTCTTTCTTGTTAATTGGTTTTGCTATACTCACTTTAAGGGGGCCCATTGGGGAAACCCAGGAAACGGAGAATCCTGCAGAGTAACGCATACCTTCATTCCTCTTTATAAGGCCATTCGGGCCAAATACAGTACCAGCATCAATGAACGTACCTAGTCGGATGGTTCTATCGTTTGTCATTCCTGGCATTGGAAATAATAGTTCAATACTTCCTGCTACTAATTTATTCCCACCTAATGCTCTGCGGGCATTATCGCGCGGGCCTAGTGAGCTTATCCTGTAACCACGTACTGTACGATTTCCTCCGGCAAAGAAATTTTTAAAGAAAGGTAATTCTCTTCCATCATAGCCATTTCCATACCCCAGTCTCCCACCCATCATTAGGGTAAAATTCTTTGAAAGAGGCCAATAATGTTTAGTTGAATAGTTTATTTTAAAGTATTTAAGATCTCCTATTGGCACGCTCACCTCTCCAAATACTCTATGCATCGACCCAGATGTTGGCCAGATACCGCTATTAAGGCCATTCATTTGCCATCTTGCTGTTAGTGGAAAATTGGTAGTAGGATTTCCAAATACTTCTACAAATCTTCTGTTACGCAATGGGCTGAGTACTGAATTAGTAATGTCGGTCACTTCAGCCCCTAGCCCGACAAAAACAGATTGTTTCTCACTAATTGGGAGGCCAAAGCGGAGCGCTGCACCAGTAGTTCTAGATTTAATATTTGATACAGCATTTAAATTGTTAGTATTCAAACTTCGCATGTAAAGATCAATTCCTGCTGTTATCCCATCAACTGTAAAATAAGGATCAGTATATGACAAGGAGAACAATTTTCTAACAGCGCCTGTATTTGCTTTCAGAGCAAGGTGATTCCCAGTACCAAATACATTCGCCTGCGAAACATTCCCACTTAATATTATCCCCTCTTGCTGGGAAAATCCTAGGCCAAACATTACATTCCCAGTCGGTTTTTCTTTAACAGCGACATTTACATCAACTTTGTCTGTGCTATTGGGGACTGCTGGGGTCTCTACAGAAACGCTTGTAAAATATTGAAGTAAGTCTATCCGCACCTTAGAGCGATTTATCTTGGCAGTTGAATACCAGCTGCCTTCAAGCTGGCGTATTTCTCTTCGTATGACTTCATCACGAGTACGCTCATTACCAGAAATAGTAATTCGTCTTACGTAAACTCTACGGCCCGGGTCAATAAAAAAGGTGAAGGATACTTCTTGTTTCTCTTTGTCTTGCTCTGGCGATGCATTGACATTGGCAAAACCGTATCCATCATCACCTAATCGGTCTGTAATAAGCTTAATTGATTCGGTTAGCTTCTTACGTGAGAATATATCGCCAGAACCAAGTTTGAGAAGTTTAAGTAACTCTTCCTCCGGAACCTGCTTCATGTCACCAGCCAATTTGATTTCAGAAATTTTGAACTGGGGCCCTTCCTGGATATTTACTGTAATATAAATATCTTGCATGTCCGATGTTACAGAAACCTGAGTAGATTCAATATTAAACTCTAAGTAACCACGATCAAGGTAATGAGAACGTAAAGTTTCTAAGTCAGCAGATAATTTTTGTTTTGAGTATTGATCATCACTAGTGATCCAGGTTAGAAGGCCGGGAGTTCTGAGACTAAACAGGCCGACCAGCTCCCTTTCTCTAAACGATTTGTTACCGACAATATTTATTTTTCTTATTTTTGCAACCTCTCCTTCATCAATGCTAAAGTTTAGTCCAACACGATTACGTTCAAGAGGGGTGATCGTAGTAGTTACCTTTACAGCATACCGGCCTTTACTAATATACTGCTGCTTTAATGTTTGTTCAGCTCTGTCCAGTAATGCACGATCAAAAATACGTGAGACAGCTAAGCCACTCTGTCTTAATCCGGTTTTAAGTTTATCCGGTTCAAATTCGCTTATACCGACAATACTAATTTCCGCAATAGCTGGGCGCTCTTGAACTATTACTAGTAGGACACCATCTTCAGATTCTAACCGTACATCCTTAAAAAAACCGGTGGAGTAAAGTGCCTTGATTGCATCCGTTGCTTTTTGTTTGGTTAAAGAATCGCCAACTTTTATTGGCAGATAGCTAAATACAGTTCCTGCTTCGGTTCGTTGAATACCCTCTACTCGGATATCTTTAACTATCATAACCCCCTCTTCTTTAGGGGCAACGATAAACCCTTTTTTTTCTGGATTTCCTAATAAATTAATAGATTCATCAGAAAATAAATCGACAGGTGCTTCTTCTGCTAGTAAGCATGAGGAGTAGACGAAAAAAATAAGTACAGCAAAGCCCTTAATTTTCATTTTTTAAGTGGGGATCAGCCGATTGATATCGTTATATATGGCAAAAACCATTAAAGTAAATAGCATCATCATTCCCATCTTCTGTCCAATTGCCATAGACTTTTCTGAAAGAGGGGTGCCCTTAATGATTTCAACAACATAATACATCAAATGTCCACCATCTAATAAGGGGATAGGAAGCAAATTTAATACTCCCAAGCTAATACTTATAAGTGCAAGAAATCCAAGATAAGATGCGATCCCCATTTGCGCTGACTTACCCGCATAATCAGCGATTGTGATGGGCCCACTTATATTCTTTATTGATACTTCTCCCATCACCATTTTCCATAGCATTTGTAACGTAAATACTGAGGTTTCCCATGTTTTATTTATTGCTTTTACCATGGCTATATTTGTCGGGTAGCTAACTTCAACTAATAAATCTTCTAATTTTGAGTGATCAATTTTTGGTGCAATACCAATTTTGCCAATCTCTTTACCGACTTGAGTAGCCACCTCTGGGACTATTTTTATATCAATTTTAGTATTGTTACGCCTTATTTTCATTAATAATACTGTTCCAGGGCTATCCTGTATTTTTTGTACAAGATCTTGCCACTCTACTATCTCTTTTTCATTAATAGATAGAATCTCATCATTAATAAGTAGGCCAGCATTATCACCTGCGCCGTTTGGTATTACTTGAGCGATTATCGGTCTAATCTTTGGCTTATAAACGTTTAAGCCTATTTTTTTTAGGAAATTATCATCTAGATCATTAGCATTCAATTTACTTAAGTCTAATTCTCTGGAAACAACTTGTTTTTCTATGCTACGGGTCTCAACGATTAAAGTAGGCGTTCTATCTACTGCCTTAGATAAAAGCGCCCAGCGAGCATCTTGCCAGGTAGATACGAGCTCGTCTCCAATCTTTACTAAAGTCTCACCGCCCTTAAAATTGGCTATTGCCGCAGGTGAATCAGGGGTAATCTGTCCTAGTATTGGTTTCATGCCGCTCACTCCATGCATGAAGAGGAAGCAATAGAGCAGGATGGCAAGAAGGAAATTTGCAATTGGTCCTGCGGAAACGATAGCAAAGCGGCGGAAGACTGTCATGCGATTAAATGATCGTGATAAGTCTTCAGGTGCAACTTTTCCTTCACGTTCATCTAGCATCTTTACATATCCACCAAGAGGAATGGCTGCTAATACCCATTCAGTTTTATCTTTTCCCCAATATTTTGTTATTAATGGGCGACCAAATCCTACCGAGAAACGTAACACCTTTACATTACATAAACGAGCAATAAAATAGTGTCCTAGCTCGTGAAACACTATTAGCAAACCCAATGCAAAGACGAAAGAAATTATTGTAAAGAAGATTGTCATACGGGCTCTATAGCCTAGATTCGTTAAGGGTAAGAAAGTTTATTTTATTAGAAATTATTAATATAATTTCACCTTTACCATAGGGGCAGATTAGTAATTTGAGAATCAGGAGGAAAAAATTAAAGTAATGCAATTTTCACCCTACAGGTTGCGATTCCGAAATTTATAGTAGTTTTTTGATAAAACTGATGCATATATAATAATGAATAATGGCAATGCATCGGCATTGCCATTATTTAAAAATCTATTCCTTCTGAATTTATCCGTTCATATGCAGCTTCGCGCGCGAGATTGTCAACTATTAATATATCTTCAAGCGTAAAAATATCTTTAGGCTTGATTACTTCCATTACTTGTTCAATCATTTTTGGAATTGCTGTAAAGGGTATTTGTGATTTCAAGAATGCCTCTACTGCTACTTCATTTGCAGCGTTAAGTATCGCCGGAGCACTCCCGCCCAAGGCAAGTGCTTTATAGGCCAGCCGGAGGCAGGGAAATTTTGAAAAATCTGGCGACTCAAAATCTAATTGTGCAACTTTAAAAATATCAAGAGGCTCTACTCCAGATTCGATTCTATCCGGATAAGCTAGAGCATGAGCAATTGGGGTGCGCATGTCAGGATTACCTAGCTGTGCTAATACTGAACCATCAATATATTCAACCATGGAGTGAATTATGCTTTGTGGGTGTATCACAACCTGAATCTGCTCGGGCGCAGCATCAAATAGCCAATGCGCTTCAATTAGTTCCAAACCTTTATTCATCATGGTGGCAGAATCCACAGATATTTTTTGTCCCATTACCCAATTGGGGTGATTGCATGCCTGTTCTGGTGTAACACGTTTCATATCAGCTAGTGATGTTTCCCGGAACGGGCCACCAGAAGCTGTTAATAAAATTCTACGCACACCATCTTTTGAATGGTTTCCAGTAAATCCTCTAGGTAATGACTGAAAAATAGCATTGTGTTCACTATCAATCGGAAGCAAAGTAGCATGATTTTCCTTAACTACATTCATAAATATGTGTCCTGCCATTACTAGAGTTTCTTTATTAGCAAGAAGAACATATTTTCCTGCTAGGGCAGCAGAAAAAGTTGGGCGTATTCCTGCGGCACCAACAATTGCCGCCATTACAACATCTATTTCAGGTAGCGATGCAACCTTTTCCAGTGATTTAACTCCACTCAGGACCTCAGTTTCTATCCCATTTTTATTAACTTCTGTTCTCAAATTCTCTGCACTGTCAAGATCTAGCATTACCGCATAAAGTGGGCGGAAGGTACGGCATTGTTCCAGCATTTTGCCAATGCTTTTATTGGCAGTAAGTGCAATTACTTGATATCTATCTGGATGGCGCGCGACTACATCAAGTGTACTAATTCCGACACTTCCGGTAGAGCCAAGAATGGTGATATTTCGAACAGGCATAATTTAAATGGTAAAGAAAAGAAGAACTACAAAAATAGCCACAGGTAACGTTGAAGTTAGTGCATCAATACGGTCAAGTATACCACCGTGGCCGGGTAAAATATTGCCACTATTCTTAACCCCTACCTGACGCTTCATTAAGGACTCGAATAAATCCCCTAAGATACCTAATACAACAAGTGCCAATAGTAAGGGAACATATAAAATGATTTGAGTTCTATCTACTACCAAATAGCTCCAGATTAACGCATAGATACAAACTGCTACTAATGCTCCTGCGACACCTTCCCAGGTCTTTCCAGGACTGATGGAAGGTGCAAGTTTGTTTTTTCCAAATTTTCGTCCAGTAAAATATGCTGCAGTATCAGAAATCCAAATAGCTGTTATAAACCCTAATAGAAGAATAGGATCTATAGCGCGAAGTTGGAATAAGGCAAGGCAAGTAGGTAACAATAATAGCCAGCCTATTAATGCTAGTAATATTGGATTTCTTATCTGGACATTAAATTTTAAAAGGTAAGGTACAGCAAGTAACCAGAACCCTAGTGTTATGGCGTACAGCCATATGAATTGAGTAGTATAAGGATCAATTATAGTGACTCTACTTAAAATAAATAGTAATTCTCCTCCAATCAATACCGTAAATATAAGGTAAAGAATAGATCCAGATAAGGAGAATCTAGATAGCTTGCTCCATTCCCATGAACCAATTACGGCTATAGCAAGAAGTAGTGTCATCCAAAAAACTGGTGAGAAATAAAATAACCCGACTAAAAAAAGAAGTAAAAAACATAGAGCTGTATATATACGGGTTCTGAGCATAAGAATTAGGAAATCAGTATAAAGCTATCAAATTAGATGATGTAAAAATTATGTTATTTACTTAAGTGTCCTTTTCTATGTCATTTTAATTTTTGAAGTTGTTCACTTGTCCTACCAAAACGTCTTTCTCGTTGCTGGTAGGACTGGATTGCAAGATCAAGTGCATCCTTATTAAAATCAGGCCATAAGGTATCAGTAAAATAAAGCTCAGTATAAGCTAGGCTCCATAATAGGAAATTACTGATACGTTTCTCTCCTCCTGTACGTATGAATAAATCTGGTTCTGGTGCATAGCTCATTGCAAAGTGTTGGGATAGATCTTCTTCCACAAAATTATTTGTTAATTTTGGGGCTTGCACATACATCTTACGTACAGCCTGCATAATATCCCAGCGGCCCCCATAATTTGCTGCAATGGTAAGTGTTAAGCGAGTATTGGAAGCAGTCATCTGTTCGCCATTACGAATAGATTCAATTATTCTTGCCTCAAATTTTGTCAAGTCTCCAATTACCTTAAAGCGAATACCATTCTCATGTAACTTAATTATTTCTTGTTCAAGAACTGTATTAAAAAGTTGCATCAGATAAGAGACTTCTTCAGGCGGCCTGCGCCAGTTCTCACTACTAAAGGCGAATAATGTTAGATAATTAACCCCATTCTCAATACAAGCCTTGACGGCTGTACGTACGGCTTCTATCCCACGTTTATGGCCCGCTATTCGTGGCAATAAACGCGACTTTGCCCAACGACCATTACCATCCATAATAATAGCGACATGTTGGGGAATTATGCCAGCCTTTGGGATTATTTTAGTTGAACTGGGACTAGTAAAATACATGGAGCAAAATTACACTTTGATTAGTCCAATTAAACAGACATTAACTCAACCTCTTTAGCTTGCAAGATTTTGTCTATCTCATAAATATGATGATTAGTAATCTTCTGAATTTCATCTTGACCACGGCGCTCATCATCTTCCGCGATTTCCTTTTCCTTAAGCATGGTCTTTAGATGAGCGTTAGCATCACGTCTGATATTTCGCATAGAAACTCGTGCAGCCTCTGCCTCCTGCTTAACTACTTTTGTAAGATCACGTCGCCGCTCTTCCGTTAGCACTGGCATAGGAACACGAATTATTTCGCCAACAGTCACAGGATTTAGGCCTAGATCTGAATCTCGAATTGTTTTCTCAATCTGACTGAGTAGGCTCTTCTCCCATGGAGTAACATTAATTGTACGTGAATCAGCTAAATTTATATTTGCAACTTGGCTGATTGGCACAGATGAGCCGTAATAATCTATTGTAACGTGGTCCAGGATTCCTGTATGAGCACGCCCAGTTCTTATTTTGCCAAAATCAATTATTAACGCTTCAAAACTTTTTTGCATCTTTTGTTCAGCAGATTTTTTTATATCGTTGATCATAGGAATTGATTTGTTAGTAAAGAGTACTATCTGCAAAATGTAACAGAAGAAAGAGTATACTAGTTTAAACTTGAATTAGTGTGCCCTCATTAGCTCCTTCTATTACTCGTTTAAGTGCTCCAGCTTTAAAAATACTAAAAACATTAAGAGGTAATTTCTGGTCACGACACAAGGTTAATGCTGTAGCGTCCATTACCTTTAAATTTTTGTTAATAGCTTCATCAAATGACAAGCTCTGATATCGTTTGGCATTAGGAAATATTTTGGGATCGCTTGAATAAACACCATCAACTTTAGTTCCCTTTAGGACTATATCTACACTCATTTCTAAACCACGTAATGCAGCTGCAGTGTCAGTAGTGAAAAAAGGATTCCCTGTGCCAGCAGCAAAGATAACAACCTTTCCTTCTTCAAGATAACGTATGGCCTTTCCGCGTATATAAGGTGCTACAACCTGATCAATACGTAATGCTGATTGCACTCTACTTTCTAGGTCTTTGTGTCTCATTGCATCTTGTAGGGCTAGGGAATTCATAACAGTTGCTAGCATCCCCATGTAGTCAGCGGTTGCGCGATCTATTTGATTATTTTCTGATGATGTCATTCCACGGAAAATATTTCCTCCGCCAATTACAATCGCCACTTCAACATTACATCTTACAACTTCAAGAATTTCTGAAACAACATACTTCATTACAGCAGGATTGATGCCGTAACTATCATCCCCCATCAGCGCTTCACCTGAAAGTTTTAACAGGATACGTTTATAGGCCATAATTGTTATGAGTGATTAATAATAATTTAGCTATGATGTTGATGAATTATTTTCCTGTGCTTGATTAATTTGTGACATCACTTCATTTGCAAAATCACAAGATTTTCTTTCTATGCCTTCGCCTACTCTAAACATTGTGAAGCCATTAACTGTGGCGGATTTGCTATTAAGCAATTTCTCAATTGTTTGGTCAGGATTCTTGACAAAAGGCTGCCCTAATAGTGTTATTTCAGCAAGGTATTTAGCCATACGTCCATCTACCATTTTAGTAACTATTTCTTTAGGCTTTCCACTTTCTGCCGCTTGTGCTGTGTAAATTTGACGCTCGCGCTCCAGTAACTCTGCTGATACTTGTTCTTTTGAAACACATATTGGTTTACTTGCTGCAATATGCATCGCCAAATCTTTACCCAGTACCCCGTCATCACCAGCGCAATCAACTATGACACCAATTTTTCCAGCATGTAAATATGAGGACAGATGCCCCAGTGTGGTATGACGAATACAGCGTCTAATGCTAATATTTTCGCCAAGTTTCATAATTAATTCCGTCCGGAATTTTTCTACATTGCTCCCATCTTGCATATCTTCTTTTGAGAGTGCTTCAACATCTGATAAATTTCCGGTTGAAACAAGTTGGGCTAAATTTTTTGCAAAATTAATAAAATCTTCATTCTTTGCTACAAAATCAGTTTCACAATTAACTTCAACTAAGGCTCCACTTTTTCTGTCAGCGGAGATTTCTATTCCTATGATCCCCTCCGCTGCAATACGGCTAGCAGCTCTATTTGCCTTGGAGCCACTTTTTATACGTAACAAGTCTTCCGCTTCTTTTATATTGCCACTGGTTTCTATTAAAGCTTTCTTGCAGTCCATCATACCGAGCCCAGTAAGATCACGTAATTCTTTCACTATGTTTGCGGTGATATCCGCCATATTTTCTCCAAATGCGGGATTGGTTAATAATTTTGAGACACTTTTATATCTCTCTTTCGAAATGATTTCTTATAAGATCTTGCTACTAATAAACTAAATAAAAGAATAATTTCGTTATTCTTTATGAGCCTCTAGATTATTCAGCTTGCTTTTCCGCCATCATTGCTTCATTCATTTCTGGGGATTCATTGTTAACTGTTTCATGAACAATTTGGCTGCGCCCTTCTAAAATTGCATCAGCCACCCCCCGTGCATAAAGTCGTATTGCCTGGCTAGAATCATCATTTCCAGGAATAACATAGTCCACTTTCTCAGGGCTATGGTTTGTGTCGACAACGCCAACTATTGGGATACCTAGCTTGGTGGCCTCTGTAATTGCACCTTTTTGGTAGCCTACGTCAATTACAAACATGGCTTCTGGTATTCCGTTCATATCTTTAATTCCACCTAGGCTACGGTTGAGCTTTTCTAGCTCACGTGTAATATCAAGCGCTTGTTTTTTATTAAGTTTTTCAAATGTTCCCTCCTGAGTCATTGTTTCCATATCCTTAAGACGCTTAATGGATGCTTTAATTGTCTTAAAGTTTGTCAACATCCTCCCCAACCATCTCTGGTCTACATACGGAGACCCGCAACGGACGGCTTCTTCACGCACAATATCTCGTGCTTGACGTTTAGTACCAACAAATAGGATAACGCCTTTGTTGGTAGATAGCTGACGCACATATTTCATTGCGTCTTGATACATGACAAGGGTCTTTTCAAGATTGATAATGTGTATTTTATTGCGGTGGCCATATATATATTGGGCCATCTTTGGGTCCCAAAAGCGGGTTTGGTGACCGAAATGAACGCCTGCTTCTAACATCTGTCGCATTGTTACTGCCATAAATTTCTCCTGTAGGGTTGAGCCTCAACCCGCCTAGTCACTCTTTGATGAGCACCCTTGGATTGGCGGGTATGTGTATTTAACCTGGCAAAAGTCTTGCTATAAAGCCAGATTATCTGGTCTATTATAACATTTATCCTGAGGCGCGCTCAAGGTAGAATTCGTTGTTGTTTCATTATTCTATATGACTAAATTAGTTTGCAGAGAAAGGGAAGGAACAAATATTTCTGTATTCGTATGTTTATTTTAAGAACAGGAGGGGCAGAAATTTTTTTCTAAATTAGAGCACTAAAAAATTAGAGTAGGGTTTTTAGTAAGAGCGACTAGTACTATATAGAAAAATACAATTTGGGCTAATATCCAAGAGATAATTTTTATTTTTCGTGTTTTTCCAAACCGAAAAGCCATCATTCCAAGAAGTATATAGAGCAATAGAGCTCCAATCTTTACGCTAATCCATATATTGAACCCAGGATATTGTTGGATCATGGCTACTAATGTAATAGCGCTTGACAGCAGAATGGTATCAATTACGTGAGGAAGGACTTTTACCCATTTTAGCCTCAGTAGAGATGAGCCTTGTATCATCCATATTCCACGCAGGCCAAATAGGATGTAACTTAATATCATACATATAATATGAATTATTTTTATTGTAGCAAAGCTCATATTTCAAATCTTGGATAGTATTCAGCAATAGCTAGTTGTAGTTATATTGACGGGGCGGCATTTATCGAACCTATCATTCCTTGAATTATTGGAGATATTAAGTCTCCATATCATCATCAAATGATTTATTTTGCATCTGTGCCTGAGATATGTTGCTGTCATGAGGGACACTATATGTTAGCCAGACATTCCCGCCAATAGTTGAGCCTTTTCCAATCGTAATTCGCCCCAGAATAGTCGCATTTGCATAAATAACCACATCATCCTCAACAATTGGGTGGCGTAATATATTCTTTACCAGAGCACCATTCTCATCTACTGGAAAGCGTTTCGCACCTAAAGTTACAGCTTGATATAACCGTACATTTCTACCTATAACAGTTGTTTCACCGATAACTACACCTGTGCCATGATCTATAAAAAAACTGGGTCCAATTTTTGCACCCGGATGGATTTCAATACCTGTAGTCGAATGAGCGATTTCAGAAATCATGCGGGCAATTAACGGAGTACCTAAGGAATGTAATTCATGAGCAAGCCGGTAGTACATAATGGCAGCAACACCAGGGTAGCATACGAGTACTTCATCCGCATTTTGTGCCGCAGGATCACCTTCGTAAGCTGCACAAATATCTTTATCTAGAAGGTTTCTAATGTTTGGAAGCTTGCTTGCAAAAGCATGAACAATCGTATTTGCTTTTTCTGTTGTTATACTGCTGCAGGTTTCATGCTCGGCAGTGTAATCTAATTCGCGAAGTATTTGTGTCAACAAATCTTGCAGCGTTTCTTCTAGGGTTTGTTTTACATATTGATCTATATCTTCATCGGTAAGTTTTAAATAACCTAGTCGGTTAGGAAATAAAACAGCCGCCAGCCGATCAATAATAGTTGCAAGTATCGTGCGGGATGGGAGCTTGGGAGGGCGCTCAAGTCTTTGTCTGTTTTCTAGTGATGCCACACGTAAAGAACGTAAATCAGAAACAATGGTATCGATTTTGAAAATTTCTTTTTTCGGTGGTGGTGGTATTTTTTTATCTTGTTCTGACATTGTGCTGCGAGCTCCTGATTAGAAAATCTTCAGAAAAAAAGTAAAATCAAATAATGTATACGTATACAAAATTGCAATCTTGCTTATCTTTTCATGACTGCCGTGTAACACAACGGTTAAACGCCATTTTTATGCTGAGGAAATATATAATGTATTGATTTGTATTAACTCGGCCATTCCAACCTCTGCCAATTTTCGGTGATCAAGACGGGGTTAAAAAGGTTGGTTATAATATAAAGCTTTCTGTCATATTCCCACCATTTACCTAATTATATAACGATAAGATTATGATGTTAAAGGTTAGAATGAGAAATAATCAATTTAATTATGAAGGAACTTTACAAAATGAAATTTAGCCAGAAATATAAAATGGCATACTGGACAAGATTAATGCTAGTGACGCTTGCAATATCCCTTGCTGCATGCGGTGATAATGATGGCTCTGCAGGTGCCGGGAATTCTGGCAAACATTTATCAGGTCCAGCAACAGGAAAATTGATGGATGCTGCGGTCAGTGGCGTAAATTATTCTACCTCATCTAAGATAACTGGAATTACAGATAAAGACGGTATCTACAAATATAATCATGGAGATACGGTTGAATTTAGGCTTGGCAGCTTGGTTCTTGGAAAAACAGAAGCGACGGCTATAGTGACGCCAATAAATTTGGCTGGAGATAGCATTCCACGGTTACAAAACTTACTCGTTCTATTGCAGTCATTGGATTCAGACAGTGAGCCTGAGAACGGAATCTCTATCTCTGCAGTTGCGGCGGCGGCAGTGGGTGTTGATATTAATTTAGACAATGATCCGGATACATTTGCCGTGTCTTCTGCTTTGCAAAATGTAAGACAGAAAGCGGGTATTGAAGGAGAAATTAAAGGTTCGGCAGAAATTAATACTCATTTTCTTTCTCAAGGAATTAGCCTGCTGAGTAATAATATATGGGTAAGGTACGATGATACGACCGCCACGCTAATTCGCATATCAGACGCTAATGATGGGGATTATTTGTATGGTGAGGCTATCGTAGATGACCCTTGTGACGCAGACAATGTATGTGGAAATAAAACTGTCAGTAAGGCTGGTGTAGAGTATGGGCCGGTGGTTTTATCTACATTTGGCTTAAGAGGATTCAAAATTGTTGGAAAGGCAGTGATCGACACCAATCTTCAAGCTGGGTTATCGCATTTACGGCCAAGCTTGCGAATTTATACTGATGGCTATGAATTGATTACAACAGACCTGGTAGCGGAGCAGAGGAAAGTGGAAAAGAAAGGCATCTTTGCTGAACTATTCCATATAGCCAAACCGCTTAAATTAAGTTCCTCTAAAGAAAAGAATAAGATAATTGTAAAGGAGGTTCGTTTTTCTAAAATGGAGAACGTTGCTTCTGGAATTGTCGGGGCATGGGCACTCGATAACACTGACATTAATACTCAAATTTTTCTATTTTTCCCTAATGGAAATTATTTTATGGTTGATCCTGTAGGAGATGTCGGTCGTGATTGTGCTGAGCCAGGTGTCGAATTCTCGTCCTATACTTACGATGCGCCTACGAAGAAATTAAATCTTAAGGGGTTTACATATAATACTAATGGTTGCGCTGGATTCTCCGATAATGAGCCGGCCACATTTAGCATTGATGCAGACGGTAACAAGGCAACACTAAAGACAAAAGATAATTCTTCTTATGTTTTGCACCGTGTGTCAAGTTAGTCTCTGATAATTGCTCGTATATTGAATCTTAAAATAACAGGAGGTTTGCTTGTGAGTATCGGTCCTAAGGCATAATGTGAAATTTCTTGATCTCCATGCTGTCAAGGAAGTGAAAGGTACGGTTAGGTTGCCGGGCTCGAAGAGTATATCTAACCGTGTTTTGCTTCTTGCGGCGCTAGCAAGTGGTGGTACACATGTGCGTGATGTGCTTGTTGCTGATGATACGATATGTATGCTTAATGCACTTAAAGTGCTTGGGGTATCTATTAATCAAACTGATGAAAATGATTATTTTATACAGGGTGTAGGTGGTCAATTTCCAATACGAGAAGCAGATCTATTTCTGGAAAATGCTGGGACGGCTTACCGCCCCTTAACAGCTGTATTGTCATTGGCACAAGGTCACTATCGTTTATATGGCATATCACGCATGTATGAGCGCCCCGTGGGGGATCTGGTGGACCCGCTTAGACAGCTTGGGGCAGATATTACCTATCTGGGAAATGATGGATTCCCTCCGCTAGAAATAAAGGCTGCTGAAATTCAGGCAGATTTATTGGTCGTCAGGGGTGATGTTTCAAGTCAATATCTAACCAGCTTGTTGATTGCCTCACCATTAATCGATGGAAAATTAACTATTGAAGTTATAGGGGACTTAATTTCACAGCCATACATAGCTTTAACATTGGGGTTGATGTCTCACTTTGGTGTAGAGATAGAACAGACTGGATTGCGGCATTTTGTGTCTGATAACGGCCTTAATTATATTAGCCCTGGTGAAATATCTGTAGAAGGTGACGCGTCTTCGGCATCTTATTTTCTTGCTGCCGGAGCTATTGGCGGTGGACCAGTCAGGGTTGAAGGTATAGGCCGTAATAGTTTGCAGGGGGATGTTCTTTTTATTAAGGCATTGGAGAAGATGGGGGCATGTATTTTACAAGGTGATAATTGGATTGAAGTTCGGTCACCGCAATCTGGTCGCCTTACAGCAATTAATATTGATTGTAACCATATTCCCGATGCTGCTATGACGCTTGCAGTAGTTTCTTTATTCGCCGATGGAGTAACTATGCTTAAGAATATAGCAAGTTGGAAGGTTAAAGAAACTGATCGCCTTTACGCCATGGCGACGGAGCTACGTAAATTAGGTGCGGTGGTTGATGAGGGGCCAGATTTTCTACGAATTACTCCACCAATTAATGGAAATATCCCTCCATTTGTCGCCATTAATACCTACAATGATCACCGAATGGCTATGTGTTTTTCATTGGCGTCATTAGGCGCGCCGGTACGTATAAATGATCCTACCTGCGTGTCTAAAACTTTCCCTAATTATTTTGCGGAATTTGCCAAATTAGTTAAATATTAAACTTACATAAATTTCTATTAAATTAGAAGTAAATTAAAATTATTCATGAATATTAGTAATATACCGGTAATTGCGATTGATGGGCCATCTGCATCTGGCAAGGGCACAGTTGCCCAACTTGTATCAGAAAATCTTGGATTTCAATATTTAGATAGCGGTTCGCTTTATAGATTGGTGGCGTTAAAGGCAATACGAATAGGAGCTGATTTAAATGATGAGAAAGCACTTGAGAATATAGCCCAGATCCTTGACGTTACATTTACAGGTAGAAAGATTCAGCTTGGGGGCGAGGAGGTGGCAGATTTAATTCGCCAAGAAGTGTATGGTAACGGAGCCTCTAAGGTTGCTGCACATCCAGGATTAAGAGAGGCCTTGCTGGATCGTCAGCGTGCATTTCGTAAAGACCCTGGGTTAGTGGCTGACGGGCGTGACATGTGTTCTGTAGTATTTCCTGATGCTACGCTAAAAATTTTTCTTACTGCTACCCCTGAAGTTCGTGCAGAACGTCGCTACAAACAGTTGATGGAAAAAGGGGAAGGTGTTAATATTAATAAGATTTTGAAAGATATTGAGGCGCGTGATAAGCGCGATAGTATCCGTATCGTTGCGCCATTAAAACAAAGCAAAGATTCGAATCTTGTTGATACAACCTTGTTAAATGTTACTGAGGTTG
The DNA here is from genome assembly GCA_014237605.1 of Nitrosomonadaceae bacterium. Classification (GTDB taxonomy): domain Bacteria; phylum Pseudomonadota; class Gammaproteobacteria; order Burkholderiales; family Nitrosomonadaceae; genus BJGV01. Next base: position 42,927 of record JAAZZR010000002.1, read on the forward strand.
TAAATAAAATATTAAAACAATATTCCGAAATTAGTATTAAAAGTATCTGATATAATCTCACTTTTTAAGTATTGTCTTGATTATGAAGATGCAAGAGATTGCTTCTCTCGCCCGAGTATTTGGTTTAAATTTAACCAAATAATTTATTAACTTACCAGAACCTGCAGATATTTATTTGCATGTGATTAAAAACAGGTTTTTTACAATGACTGCTGTTTCCCCCGTAACTGATAATTCCCCCGTAACTGATAATTCCCTTGTAGCTGACTCATCAGAAAGTTTTGCGGTACTATTTGAGGAGAGTCTCGCTCGCCAAGAAATGCGCATAGGCGAGCTGATTACTGCTGAGGTTGTACGAGTTGACTTTAATGTCGTCGTCGTGAATGCGGGGTTAAAGTCTGAAAGTTTTATACCGGTTGAAGAATTTAAGAATGATAAGGGTGAAATTGAAGTTAAGATCGGAGACTTTATAAGCGTTGCTATTGAGGCGCTTGAGGATGGTCATGGTGAGACAAGATTATCACGAGATAAGGCTAAGAGATTAACTGCTTGGCACGATTTAGAAGCAGCTATGGAAAGCGGTGCTATTGTATGCGGAATGGTGAGTGGTAAGGTTAAAGGTGGTCTTACTGCAATGATAAATGGTATTCGGGCTTTTTTACCTGGTTCATTGGTAGATATTCGACCGGTTAAAGATACTACTCCATATGAAAATAAAGAAATGGAGTTTAAGGTAATAAAGCTTGATCGGAAACGTAACAATGTAGTTGTTTCTCGCCGTGCAGTCTTAGAGGAGAGTCAGGGCGCTGATAGGCAATCATTGCTAGAGAACTTGAAAGAAGGGGCGGTCGTCAAGGGCATTGTTAAAAATATTACTGACTATGGGGCGTTTGTAGATTTGGGTGGTATAGATGGTCTGTTGCATATTACTGACCTTGCATGGAGGAGGGTAAAGCATCCTTCTGAGATGATTAGTGTAGGTGAAGAAGTTGAAGCTAAAATACTTAAATTTGACCAGGAAAAAAATAGGGTTTCTTTGGGGATGAAGCAGCTTAATGAGGATCCATGGGTTGGACTCTCGAGACGTTACCCACAAAGTACCCGTTTGTTTGGGAAGGTAAGTAATTTAACTGATTACGGTGCATTCGTTGAGATTGAGCAGGGAATAGAGGGATTGGTACATGTGTCAGAGATGGATTGGACTAACAAGAATGTATATCCTTCAAAGATGGTGCAACTAGGTGATGAAGTGGAGATAATGATTCTAGAAATAGATGAAGCGCGTCGCCGAATATCGTTGGGCATGAAGCAGTGCAAGAGTAATCCTTGGGATGACTTTGCTGTAAATCATAATAAGAATGACAAGGTAAGTGGGCAAATTAAATCCATAACAGATTTTGGTGTATTTATCGGGTTGCAGGGTGGTATTGATGGATTGGTACACCTGTCGGACCTTTCCTGGAGTCACTCAGGTGAAGACGCAGTACGTAGCTATAAAAAGGGTGATGAGGTAGAAGCGATGGTCTTGTCTATTGATGTTGAGCGTGAACGTATTTCGCTCGGAATTAAGCAGATGGAAGGAGATCCATTTAGTAGTTTCATTTCTGCAAATGACAAAAACAGCATCGTTAAGGGTACAGTCAAATCAATTGATGCTAAGGGTTCGGTCATCTCATTGGATAATGATGTAGAAGGTTATTTGAGAGCATCTGAGATATCGCGGGACCGTGTAGAAGATATTCGAACTCATTTAAAAGAGGGCGATGGCGTTGAAGTAATGATTATTAATGTGGATCGTAAAAATCGCGGAATAAATCTTTCCATAAAAGCTAAAGATTTGGCAGAAGAGTCCCATGCAATAAAAAAAGTTGCAACTGAATCGCCAGATAATGCTGGAACCACAAGCTTGGGTGCTTTGCTTAAGGCGAAGATGGATACAAAAAAAACTGAAGAATAATAAAGGATATTTATATGACTAAATCTGAACTGATCTCTAGTCTTGCGGCCCGTTACCCACAGTTAGTAGCCAAGGATGCTGAGCTTGCAGTTAAGACCATATTGGATGCTATGGTGGAAAGCTTGTCAAAGGGGCAGCGTATTGAAATAAGGGGCTTTGGAAGCTTCGATTTGAATTATCGTCCTCCACGTATAGGGCGTAACCCAAAGTCTGGTGAACGAGTGAATGTAGCTGAAAAATATGTACCACATTTTAAAGCTGGCAAAGAAATGAGAGAGAGAGTTGACTATAAAACTTGAGAAAATTATAGAGTTTAAATAAATTAGCGGCATGATATTGTTATCATGCCGTTTTTTTTAGTTTTGTGTTTTGTTTTATGTATGTAAGTAAAAATCTGTTATGGCTACAATTTAAATAGCTAAAACGTTATCGTAATTGAATAAATGGAAATATTATATGAATGATCCTCGTATTATTGTTGCACTTGATTTTTCAAGTAAAGAACAGGCATCAATTCTAGCAGGCGAGCTTGATCCAATATTATGTCGAGTAAAAATAGGAAAAGAGCTCTTTACTGCTGCTGGCCCAGAGGTAGTGAAAATATTTATAAAAAAAGGTTTTGAGGTCTTCCTCGATTTAAAGTTTCACGATATTCCAAACACAGTAGCAAATGCATGTAGAGTCGCGACTGATTTGGGCGTGTGGATGATAAACGTACATGCTTTAGGTGGAAAGAGAATGCTAATGGCTGCAAGAGATGCGCTGCCATTAGGGGGGGTTAAACTTGTTGCGGTAACATTGCTTACAAGTATGGGTCCTGATGATTTAGAAAATATAGGCTTAAATAATGAGCCTAGGAATGTGGTGCAGAATTTGGCCAATCTAGCGCATAGCTGTGGGTTGGATGGAGTAGTTTGCTCTGCGTTAGAGGCTGGGCAGCTTAGGAAAGAAATGGGCGCCGATTTTTGTTTAGTTACCCCTGGAATTCGTCCGGTTGATGCTCTGGTGGATGATCAGAATCGGATAGCAACTCCAAAGATGGCAATACAAAACGGCGCAGATTATTTGGTTATAGGTAGGCCTATTTCTCGGGCAGAAAATCCACTGTTAATGTTGAAGTACCTGAACAAGGAAATTGAAGAACAATTGGCTGTAAATTAATTATTAGGAAGCGCTTTGTTTTTTAGTGGGTTTTATATCAACCAAACTACGCTTATAAGCTTGACATGACGCGCTAAACCCCATAAAATCAGTGGTTAATCTGGTCACCGGAATAATGGTCGCAACAGATGAAAGAATAGACGAAATCAGAAACTTCTTATGTCTTATATAGATGGCGACAATCGCCATCTTATTTTTTATGGAGCTGTAATGCGGAGCTGCAATGCCAACAATTAGTCAATTAGTACGTAAGCCTCGCTTAGCAAGGCATGTAAAAAGTAAGGTTCCTGCGCTAGGGAATAGTCCTCAGAAAAGAGGGGTTTGTACTCGTGTTTATACTACTACACCAAAAAAACCAAATTCAGCTTTACGTAAAGTGGCTAGAGTTCGTCTAACAAATGGATTTGAAGTTTCTAGTTACATTGGTGGAGAAGGGCATAATTTACAGGAGCACTCGGTAGTGTTAATACGCGGGGGGCGAGTTAAAGATTTGCCTGGTGTTCGCTATCATACGGTACGTGGAAGTCTTGATACTGCCGGAGTAAAGGATCGAAGGCAGGCTCGTTCAAAATATGGTTCAAAAAAACCAAAGGTAGCTTGAGATAAGTAATTTAAATTGGCTGTTAGATGTTGTTTTAAAAAATATAAATACATACATAGGTATTGAAGTATATCTAAACTGAGGTTAAAGAATGCCAAGAAGGAGAGAGGTTCCAAAGCGCGATATTTTGCCAGATCCAAAATATCACAATACAGAGGTTTCAAAGTTCGTAAATGTTCTGATGACAGGTGGAAAAAAATCTGTTGCGGAGCGGATTATTTATGGTGCTATGAGTCAGATTGAGAAGAAGACTGGTAAAGACCCGATAGAGGTGTTTGTGCTGGCATTGTCTAATGTTCGTCCCATGGTGGAGGTTAAGAGTCGGCGTGTAGGTGGTGCTAATTATCAGGTGCCAGTAGAAGTTAGGTCAATTCGTCGAAACGCTTTGGCTATGAGATGGTTGCGAGAAGCCGCGCGCAAGAGAAGTGAGAAGTCAATGGGTGCTCGTCTTGCCGGAGAGTTGTCTGAGGCAGCAGAGGGTCGTGGCGGGGCAGTTAAAAAAAGGGAAGAAGTTCACCGTATGGCGGATTCAAATAAGGCGTTTGCGCATTACCGATTTTAAGGATAATTTCAGGTTCTTAACTTAGTTTGTACGTTATTTATAGTAAGTCAGTTCGAATATTAAGGCTAGTATACCGTGTCAAGAAAAACACCAATTGAGCAATATCGAAATATCGGAGTCATGGCACATATAGATGCCGGAAAAACTACGACTACTGAGCGCATTCTTTTCTATACAGGTATTTCCCATAAAATTGGCGAGGTGCATGACGGTGCTGCGGTAATGGACTGGATGGAACAAGAGCAAGAGCGGGGCATTACAATTACCTCGGCTGCAACTACATGCTTCTGGAGTGGAATGAATAATGATTATTCTTCTCATCGTATAAATATTATTGACACGCCGGGGCACGTAGATTTTACTATTGAAGTGGAGCGTTCATTGCGTGTGTTGGATGGAGCTTGTACTGTTTTCTGTGCGGTTGGTGGGGTTCAGCCTCAAACAGAAACTGTTTGGCGTCAGGCTAATAAATACCAAGTTCCACGTCTTGCATTCATTAATAAAATGGATAGAGCGGGTGCTAATTTCATGCGTGTTTATGAGCAAATGAAAACGCGTCTAAAGGCGAACCCGGTGCCATTGCAGCTTCCGATTGGAGCTGAAGATAATTTTGAAGGTGTTATCGATTTAGTTAAGATGAAAGCTATTTATTGGGATGAGGAAACTCGTGGAACGAAGTTCGAGGAGCGTGAAATTCCTGATAATTTATTAGAAGAGGCAAAGAGCTGGCGTGAAAAGATGCTAGAGACTGCTGCAGAAGCGAATGAAGAGTTGATGAATAAGTATATTGAAGAAGGCAATTTGTCTACTGAAGATACTAAAAAAGGGCTGAGAATTCGGACCATCAATAATGAAATAGTGCCAATGTTATGTGGGACTGCCTTTAAAAATAAAGGCGTTCAAGCTATGTTGGACGGGGTAATTGATTATATGCCGTCGCCGGTAGATATTAAAGCTGTTACAGGGGAAAAAGAGAATGGTGAAATGGAGGAGCGGCTAGCTAATGACAAGGAGCCCTTCTCTGGTTTGGCATTTAAGATCGCGACTGATCCATTTGTTGGTCAACTAATCTTTTTCCGAGTTTATTCTGGTGTGGTTACTACTGGAGATACAATTTACAACCCTATTAAAGGGAAGAAAGAAAGAATCGGGCGTTTGTTGCAAATGCATGCAAATCAGCGTGATGAAATTAAAGAAGTGCGTGCAGGGGATATTGCGGCAGCGGTTGGCTTGAAAGAAGCCGTTACAGGGGATACTTTATGCGATCCGACAAAATCTATTACGCTAGAGAAAATGGAATTCCCTGAGCCTGTAATTCATGTTGCTGTAGAGCCTAAAACTAAAATGGATCAAGAAAAAATGGGTCTTGCTTTAAATAGATTGGCGCAAGAAGATCCTTCTTTTCGAGTGCGTACGGATCAAGAGTCTGCTCAAACCATCATATCTGGAATGGGTGAACTCCATTTAGAAATTATTGTTGATCGAATGAGGCGAGAATTTAGCGTGGAGGCAAATGTGGGGGCGCCACAAGTAGCTTATCGTGAGGCAATTAGAAAAATGATTGAAGTTGAAGGTAAATTTGTGAAGCAGTCTGGAGGTCGTGGTCAGTATGGGCATGTTTGGTTAAAAATGGAGCCAAATGAGACTGGAAAAGGATTTGAATTTATTGATTTAATTAAAGGTGGGGCGGTTCCGCGTGAATATATTCCAGCAGTTGAAAAAGGTTTAAAAGATACTTTGCCTAATGGTGTGCTTGCTGGATTTCCTGTAGTCGATGTTAAGGTAACGCTATACGACGGCTCTTACCATGATGTGGATTCAAATGAAAATGCATTTAAAATGGCTGCATCAATGGCATTTAAGGATGGCATGAGGCAGGCTAGTCCGGTTTTACTTGAGCCAATGATGGCTGTAGAAGTGGAAACTCCAGAAGATTATATGGGTAACGTGGTAGGTGATTTATCTTCCCGTCGGGGAATGATTCAGGGCATGGAGGATCTCCCTGGGCTTAAGGTAGTGACTGCGGAGGTTCCGTTGGCAGAAATGTTTGGTTACTCTACGTCTCTTCGTTCGGCAACGCAGGGGCGTGCTACATACACTATGGAATTTAAACACTATTCAGAAGCTCCGAAGAACGTGGCTGAGGCCATTATTAATAAAAAATAATAGTCGTTTGTTAAGAAAAGGAAAGGATTATGTCAAAAAGTAAATTTGAGCGGACGAAGCCGCATGTAAACGTAGGTACTATTGGTCATGTAGATCATGGTAAGACTACTTTGACTGCTGCCATCACAATGGTAATGTCAAAACAATCTGGCGGCGAATCTAGAAGTTTTGCTGAGATTGACTCTGCGCCGGAAGAGAAGGCCCGCGGAATTACTATCAATACCTCTCATGTCGAGTACGAAACAGAAACCCGTCATTATGCTCATGTTGATTGTCCAGGGCATGCGGATTACGTAAAAAATATGATTACTGGTGCGGCGCAAATGGATGGAGCCATTTTGGTTGTATCTGCTGCCGATGGCCCTATGCCGCAGACGCGGGAACACATTTTGCTGGCGCGACAAGTAGGTGTTCCCTACATTGTTGTCTATATGAATAAAGCTGACATGGTGGATGATGCTGAGTTAACAGAATTGGTTGAAATGGAAGTTCGTGAATTATTGACTAAGTATCAGTTTCCTGGTGATGACACCCCGATAGTTATTGGTTCTGCTTTGAAGGCTCTTGAGGGAGATCAGAGCGATATTGGCGAGCCTTCCATAATTAAATTAGCGGCAGCATTAGACAGTTTCATTCCTGAGCCGGAACGGGCAATAGATGGTTCTTTTATCATGCCGGTAGAAGATGTATTTTCTATTTCTGGTCGTGGTACGGTTGTTACTGGCCGAGTCGAACGCGGTGTTGTTAAGGTGGGTGAAGAGCTGGAGATTGTTGGTTTGAAAGCAACCACCAAGACTGTTTGTACCGGTGTGGAAATGTTTAGAAAGTTATTAGACCAGGGTCAGGCAGGGGATAATGTTGGTGTTCTTCTGCGTGGAACCAAGCGAGAAGAAGTTGAGCGTGGTCAGGTATTATCTCAGCCAGGGTCCATTACTCCACATACAAAATTTACTGCTGAGATTTATGTTCTGAGTAAAGAAGAAGGCGGGCGTCATACTCCGTTCTTTCAGGGTTATCGCCCACAGTTCTACTTCCGTACTACAGATGTAACTGGTGCGGTAGAGTTGCCGGCAGGTACAGAAATGATAATGCCTGGTGATAATGTATCGGTAACAGTTACTTTAATAGCGCCGATTGCATGTGAAGAAGGTTTACGTTTTGCTATTCGTGAGGGTGGAAGGACGGTTGGTGCGGGTGTGGTAGCAAAAATTATAGAGTAATAAAATTAAAGGAGGAAGGAGACAGAATTAGGTGCTAAGTGCATGTATATCTGGATCCAGAATCCTCATTCTGAGGTTAGAAAATGCAGAACCAGAAAATACGTATTCGTTTGAAGGCTTTTGATTACAGGCTAATAGATAAGTCCGCAATGGAAATTGTTGAAACTGCAAAGCGTACCGGCGCGGTGGTAAAGGGGCCAATCCCATTGCCAACACGTATTGAACGGTTTGATGTGTTACGATCTCCGCATGTTAATAAAACCTCACGTGATCAGTTTGAGATTCGTACTCATTTGAGGCTGATGGATATTATGGATCCAACAGATAAAACTGTGGACGCCTTGATGAGACTGGATTTGCCTGCTGGTGTAGATGTAGAAATAAAATTATAAATTTTGGGTAAGAGAAGTTAAAGTTGTTATAGAGTGTCGGTCAATTGAAATCGATACCTTCATTATAAAGGCGGTTTAAAATGAGTTTAGGATTAGTCGGCCGTAAAATTGGCATGACCCGTATTTTTACAGATGATGGACATAGTCAGCCAGTAACGGTTCTTGATGTGTCTAATAATCGAGTCACGCAAATAAAAACTCCTGATACTGATGGATATTCAGCTGTGCAGGTAACTTTCGGTAAACGCAGGGCAAGTCGTGTCAATAAACCCTTGGCAGGTCATTTTGCTAAGGCTGCAGTTGAGGCGGGTCATATAATTAGGGAATTCAGGGTAACAAATGAGCAGTTGTCAACTCTGAAGCCAGGTGTTGTTGTAAATACTGAGATCTTTCAGGTAGGTCAAAGAGTAGATATAACCGGCATAACCATTGGCAAGGGTTTTTCTGGTGTAATCAAGCGTCATCACTTTACTTCAAATCGTGCCAGTCACGGTAATTCAAAGGCTCATAATAAACCGGGTTCTATAGGCATGTGTCAGGATCCTGGCCGTGTATTTCCTGGAAAACGGATGGCAGGACATTTAGGTACTGTTCGGAAGACGACGCAAAACTTAGAGGTTTTGCGTATAGATGCTGAAAAAGGTTTGCTTCTAATAAAGGGAGCTATTCCCGGTTCAAAGGGTGGCGATGTGTTGGTGCACCCAAGCTTTAAAATTACAAGTATAAAGCAGGCTGCAAGTAAGATTGCTGATGGTAGTAAGAAAGATAAAAAGGCGGGTTCATAATGGAGCTTAAGCTTATTGGTAATGACGGTCAGTCCGCTAAAGATATTTCTGCATCAGATGCTTTGTTTGGACGTGAGTATAATGAAGCTCTTGTTCATCAGTTAGTAACCGCTTATATGGCTAATGCTCGAAGCGCTAATCGAGCGCAAAAAGGGCGAGCTGATGTTAATAAATCTACGCGTAAACCGTGGAACCAAAAGGGAACGGGGCGTGCACGTGCAGGCATGGCTTCTAGTCCATTGTGGCGTGGTGGTGGTCAGATATTTCCTAGTAGCCCAAGTGATAATTTCAGTCATAAAGTAAATCGTAAGATGTATCGTGCTGGAATGAGTACTATTTTGTCGCAACTGGTGCGTGATAGTCGATTATCGGTCGTAGATGAATTTACGGTAGATAGCCCAAAAACAAAATTATTATCACAAAAATTAAAAGATATGGGTTTGAAAGAGGTGATGCTTATTACAGATAAAATAGATGAAAATCTTTATTTGTCTTCGCGTAATCTTCCAAATGTAATGGTGGTAGAGGTGGGTCATGCCGACCCAGTAAGTCTCCTGCGTTATGACAAAATAATAATGACTCAAAGTGCGGTAACAAAAATTGAGGAGATGCTGTCATGAGCATACAAACTTTTAGTCAAGATCGATTGATGCAAGTATTGCTAAAGCCTCAGGTGTCTGAAAAAGCCACATTTATAGTAGAAAAGAATAATCAAATAATCTTTCGTGTAATACAGAATGCCACTAAACCTGAGATACAAGCAGCCGTTGAATTGATGTGGAAGGCGCAGAAAATAGAAGTTACGGGGGTGCAAGTGTCAAATGTTAAGGGTAAAGAGAAAAGATTCGGTCGTTTTATGGGACGGAGAACAAATTGGAAGAAGGCCTATGTCAGTATAAAGTCTGGTCAAGAAATTAATTTCTCTGAAATAGCTCAGGTGGAGAGTAAATAATGGCACTGATTAAAGTCAAACCAACTTCTCCAGGGCGGCGCGGGCTTATTAAGGTTGTTAATAAGGACTTGCATAAGGGTGCGCCCTATTCCAAATTAGTAGAGAAACAAAGTCGTACTGCTGGCCGTAATAATTCTGGGCGTATTACTACACGTCATATGGGTGGTGGCCATAAACAACATTATCGTATAATTGATTTTCGTCGTAAGAAAGATGGAATTGCTGCTAAAGTTGAACGATTAGAATATGATCCAAACAGAAGTGCAAATCTAGCTTTGCTTTGTTATGTTGACGGTGAGCGTGCCTATATTGTTGCTCCTAAGGGGGTTGTTGTAGGAGCGCAGTTAATGAGTGGTGTAGATGCGCCAATAAAAAATGGCAATGCGCTTCCATTACGTAACATTCCAGTTGGCACTACAATTCACTGCGTTGAATTGTCCCCAGGAAAAGGTGCGCAGCTTGCTCGTTCTGCTGGTACTTCAACGCAGCTATTAGCTCGTGAAGGTGATTATGCGCAATTAAGACTTCGCTCAGGTGAGATTCGTAAAGTACATATTAATTGTCGCGCCACAATTGGTGAGGTAGGTAATTCTGAGCATAATCTTCGATCAATTGGTAAAGCAGGTGCGAATAGATGGCGTGGTATTAGGCCAACTGTTCGTGGTGTTGTAATGAATCCAATAGACCATCCGCATGGTGGTGGTGAAGGTAAGACTGCGGCAGGAAGGCATCCAGTTAGTCCTTGGGGGACTCCGGCAAAAGGTTATCGCACTCGTAGTAATAAACGTACGGACGGAATGATTGTACGCCGTCGTTATTCGAATAAGAACAAGGGATAATAAATCATGGCTCGTTCCGTAAAAAAAGGCCCATTTGTTGATTTGCATTTGAAAGAAAAAGTAGAGGCCGCACGTGCAATTAAGGATAGGCGTCCTATTAAAACATGGTCACGTCGTTCTACAGTATTGCCTGATTTTATTGGCCTTACTATTGCAGTACATAATGGTAGACAACATATTCCTGTTTTCGTAACTGAGAATATGGTAGGACATAAGCTGGGTGAGTTCTCTCATACTCGTACTTTTAAAGGGCATTCTGCAGACCGTAAAGTAGTAAAAAAATAGGAGTAATTGAAGTATGCAAACATCTGCTGTGTTACGAGGGGTTCGATTATCTGAGCAAAAAGGGCGATTGGTGGCAGACCAGGTCCGTGGATTGCCGGTAGACCGCGCATTAAATCTTCTTGCTTTTAGTCCAAAAAAGGGCGCGGTGATTATTCGAAAATTATTAGAATCTGCTATTGCTAATGCCGAACATAATGATGGAGCAGATATTGATGAATTAAAGGTGTCGACTATATATATCGATCGTGGCCCATCAATGATGCGAACAAGTGCTCGTGCAAAAGGTCGTGGTAATCGTATTATTAAGCCAACATGTCATATTTTTTTAACCGTGGGCGATATGGTTGGTAACCAAAAATAGGGGCTTATAAAGTTATTATGGGACAAAAAATACATCCAACAGGTTTTCGACTTTCAGTACAGAAAAACTGGTCATCAAAGTGGTACGCTAACAAAGCAAATTTTCCAATAATGTTGCAGGAAGATATAAAAGTTAGAGATTATCTAAAGAAAAAACTATCTCATGCGTCAGTTAGTCGTATAACTATTGAGCGTCCGTCTAAGAATGCACGCTTTACAATTTATACTTCTCGCCCTGGTATTGTAATTGGCAAAAAGGGCGAAGATATTGAGTTTCTCCGTGGAGAGCTACAAAAGCGAATGGGCGTTCCGGTGCATGTAAATATTGAAGAAATTCGGAAGCCTGAAATTGATGCACAGCTAATCTCTGATAATATTGCTCAGCAATTAGAGAAGCGTATTATGTTTCGCCGTGCAATGAAACGTTCGATACAAAATGCTATGCGCTTAGGTGCTAAGGGTATAAAAATACAGAGTGCCGGGCGACTTAACGGGATTGAAATTGCGCGGTGTGAATGGTACCGCGAAGGTCGAGTTCCGCTTCATACTCTTCGTGCTGATATTGATTATGGGACTTCGACAGCCCAGACCACTTATGGGGCTATAGGCATTAAAGTATGGGTGTTTAAGGGCGAAATTATGGGTCGTAGTGATCAGTCTTTGTTGGGCGCTTCGCCTTCAGATAAAACCCAGGAATTAGATAAGGAAAAGAAAAAGAAGCGTCTAGTAGCCAAACCAACTTCTAAGAAAATAAAGCCCGCGATTGATGCAAAGCCAGTTAAGACTGCAGGCAAATCAACTGCTGCAAAGGTTAAGGTTAAAGTTGAAGTAAAAGTAAAAGATAAACCGGCTGCTAGCAAGAAAAAAATTATTGCTAAAAAAGTCACGAAGAGTGCAGCTAAGGAAACTTCTGTTGTAAAAAAAGAGTCGGCAACGAAAAAAATTAAGTCTGCCGCAGAAAAAATTGATGCATCAACTGCAACTAAGAAGCCTGCAACTAAGAAGTCTGCAACTAAGAAGTCTGCAACTAAGAAGTCTGCAACTAAGGATACTGTAAAAACGCCGGGAGCTAAAGATGCAACAACCAGCTAGAACAAAATACCGTAAACAACAAAAGGGTCGTAATAACGGTATGGCTACCCGTGGAACAAAAGTTAGCTTTGGAGAATTTGGTCTAAAAGCGATTACAAGTGGTCGTCTAACTGCGCGTCAGATTGAAGCTGCCCGTAGAGCCATGACTCGTCATATAAAACGGGGTGGTCAAGTTAGAATTCGTATTTTTCCAGATAAACCAATATCTCAAAAGCCTGCAGAAGTTCGTATGGGTGGTGGTAAAGGTAACCCTGAGTATTTTGTTGCACAGATAAAACCGGGTAAGATGTTATACGAGATGGATGGAGTTGATGAAACAATGGCAAGGGAAGCGTTTCGCTTGGCCGCTGCTAAACTTCCGGTTAGGACTACTTTTGTTATTAGACAACTAGGCGGTTAATTATGAAAGCAAGTGAATTAAGAGATAAAACCCCATTAGAATTGCAGAAGGAGTTATTAGCAATGCTAAAGGTGCAATTTGGTCTACGGATGCAACATGCCACACAACAATTAACAAATCATAATCAGTTACGTTATGTGCGTCGGGATATTGCACGTATTAGAACTATACTTGGTCAAAAAGTGAAACAATCATGAGTAAAGATAATATGAGCGGTACCCTCATAGGTAGAGTAACAAGTGATAAAACAGATAAGACTATAACTGTATTAGTTGAGCGAAAAGTAAAGCATCCGCTCTATGGTAAAATTATAACTAAATCAAAAAAATATCATGTCCATGATGAAGAAAATGAATTTCATCAAGGCGACTTGGTAAATATTAAAGAATGTAAGCCTATTTCCAAAACTAAAGCATGGTGTGTAGCCAAGTGATGATGGAATAAATAGGTATTCAATAAATAGAAATTAATTTTAACATTTGAGTTTTTTAGCTTGTTTATTAGGTGGTGTGACAGTATAATTGGCGCCCTCTAGAGTATTAATAGTCTAGAAATATTCAATTTTTTTAATTCAAGCTGAGCTGTAAATAAATTAATTACAGCAAGCAGCATAACACCCCGACGGGATCCAAAACTATCCAGGCATTTAGGATGTCTTAAATGTAGGAAAAGTTGGATAGAGTGAGTAAAAAATGATTCAAATGCAGTCAGTTTTGAAAGTTGCGGATAATACAGGTGCGCGTTCCGTAATGTGTATTAAGGTATTGGGTGGCTCCAAAAGGAGATACGCTGGTATCGGTGATCTTATTAAAGTTAGCATAAAAGATGTCACTCCAAGAGGGCGCGTTAAAAAGGGTGAGGTTTATAATGCGGTAGTAGTGCGTACAGCTAAAGGCATACGTAGGACTGATGGCTCCTTGATAAAATTTGATAAGAATGCAGCAGTGTTATTAAATGCAAAATTAGAGCCTATAGGGACACGTATTTTTGGTCCAGTAACACGTGAATTGCGTAATGCGCGATTTATGAAGATTGTATCGCTTGCGCCAGAAGTTCTTTAAGCGTGAAGTAAGGAGCGCAGCATGAAAAAAATTAAGAAAGGTGATGACGTAATTGCCATAACTGGTAAAGATAAGGGTAAGCGCGGAACAGTGCTGCGTGTAGTAGATGATTCCTTACTGGTAGTTGAAGGTATTAATAAAGTAAAAAAACATACTAAAGCTGATCCTAACAAAGGGACTGCTGGTGGCATAGTTGAAGTAGCAAAGCCAATTCAGATTTCAAATGTTGCAGTTTATAATTCAGCAACAAAAAAAGCTGATAGAGTTGGGATTAAAACTTTGGAAGATAAGCGTAAAGTTCGTTATTTTAAATCTAATGGCGAATTAGTCGACATTTAAACTGAAAAAAATATGGCCCGTTTACTAGAATTTTACCGAGATACAGTTACTAAAGAGTTAGTGGAGCAATTTTCCTATAAGTCTGTTATGGAGGTTCCGCAAATTACAAAAATTACGCTCAATATGGGTGTTGGTGAGGCGGTAGCTGATAAAAAAGTATTAGACCACGCGGTTTCAGACATGCAAAAGATAGCCGGACAAAAGCCCGTTATTACTAAGGCAAAAAAATCCATAGCGACATTTAAGGTTCGTGATGGCTATCCAGTGGGTTGCATGGTGACGCTGCGTCGTGTGCAGATGTATGAGTTTTTAGATAGGCTGATAAGTATTGCGATTCCTCGTATTCGTGATTTTCGTGGAATATCTGGAAAGGCTTTTGATGGTCGTGGAAACTATGGAATGGGCGTTAAAGAGCAGATCATTTTCCCGGAAATAGACTACGACAAGGTGGATGCATTGCGTGGCATGAATATAACTATTACAACTACTGCTAAAACTGATGCGGAAGCTAAAGCATTGCTAGCGGCATTTAAATTTCCATTTAAAAAATAAAGGTAATATGTCTAAAGTATCTCTAATCAATCGTGATTTAAAAAGAAGAAAAACCGTTAAAAAATTTGCCGCTCAACGTGCTGAGATATTGGCTGTTATTAATGATAAAAATATGAGCGAAGAAGAGCAACAATCTGCCAGAAATAAATTACAGATGTTACCTAGGAATGCAAGTCCCGTTCGACTCCGAAATCGTTGTATGCTGACAGGTCGCCCTAGAGGGGTTTATAGCAAGTTTGGATTGGGTCGAAGTAAGCTGCGTGAAATTGCAATGAATGGTCAAATCCCAGGAATTATGAAAGCTAGTTGGTAGTAATAAAATTGGAAAAATATAAATGTTAGTTAAAAATTGGATTACGTGAGGTGCCTAAATGAGCATGAGTGACCCTATCGCTGATATGTTGACACGCATACGTAATGCGCAGCGGGCTGATAAAAAAATCGTTACAATGCCTTCCTCAAAATTAAAGCAATCAATTGCTATGGTGTTGAAAGATGAAGGTTATATTGAGTATTTTACTGTACGTGATATCGATAATAAGTCAGTCATGGATGTTGGTTTAAAATACTATGCAGGGCTCCCTGTGATTGAGAAAATCGATCGTGTGAGTCGCCCTGGTTTGCGTATTTATAAGCCTAACAATAGTCTTCCTAAGGTTATGAATGGTTTGGGTGTTGCTATTATTTCAACCTCTAAAGGCGTTATGACAGAGCGGAAAGCACGTGCCAATGGAATTGGGGGTGAAGTCTTATGTATAGTAGCCTAGGGGTGTTGATTATATGTCACGAATAGCTAAAGAGCCTGTATCAATCCCAGCAAATGTTGAAGTAGATTTGTCTGCTTCGGCTGTTTCGGTTAAGGGTCCGCTTGGTAAGCTGCAGTGGAGTATTAATTCTGACGTAACTGTTGAACATAAGGATGATAATTTGCTCGTTAAGGTTGCTAATAACTCTAGGCAAGCTAATGCTATGTCTGGAACAATGCGATCTTTGCTAGCTAATATGGTGCAGGGCGTATTGAAGGGATATGAGAAGAAATTATTATTGGTAGGAGTTGGATACCGTGCTAAAGCTGATAAAGAGAATCTAAATCTTACTCTTGGTTTTTCACACCCAGTTGTTTATAAGTTGCCTGAAGGTATTAAAGCAGAAACTCCTTCACAAACTGAAATAGTAATTAAGGGAATTGACAAACAAAAGGTTGGTCAAGTAGCTGCAGAAGTTCGTGCATTCCGGAAGCCGGAGCCTTATAAGGGAAAGGGTGTTCGTTATGTGGATGAGGTTATTGTTATGAAAGAAGCTAAGAAGAAATAAATGAGATATTTATGCAGAATTTAATACAATCCCGTTTGCGTCGTGCACGAAGAACTCGTGCAAAAATTGCCGAATTGAAAATAGTGCGTTTAACTGTGCATCGAACAAATTGTCATATTTATGCGCAAGTTATTGATCATACAAGTGGCAATGTTTTAACTAGCGCTTCTACAATTGAGCCCGAAATTCGTAAAGAGCTATCTGGCGGGGGTTCGGTAGGTGCTGCATCAGTTATAGGTAAACGAATAGCTGAAAAGGCAACTAAAATTGGAATTACTAAAGTAGGATTTGATCGTTCTGGTTTTAAATATCATGGACGGATTAAGGCATTAGCTGAGGCTGCTCGTGAGCATGGTTTGGTATTTTAATTAAGGATTATTAATGGCTAAATCGCAAAGAAATCAAGGAAAGAACCCACAAGGTGAAGATCGTGGGGATGGTCTTAAAGAGAAAATGGTCGCGATTAATCGTGTCACTAAAGTAGTTAAGGGTGGTCGTATTCTTGGCTTTGCAGTTTTATCTGTTGTTGGTAATGGAGATGGTAGTGTTGGTATGGGGAAGGGGAAATCTCGTGAAGTACCTGTTGCTGTACAAAAATCCATGGATGAAGCTAGACGGAAATTGATTAAAGTGAATTTAAAGAATGGCACCTTGCAACATGCTGTTATAGGTACTCATGGTGCTGCTAAAGTATACATGCAGCCTGCTTCAGAAGGTACTGGGATTATAGCTGGGGGACCAATGCGGGCTGTCTTTGAAGTATTGGGCGTACACGATATAACTGCTAAGTGCATTGGTTCAAGAAATCCATACAATGTAGTACGTGCTACTTTGCAAGGCTTAGAGTCAATGAATACTCCGGCTGATATTGCTGCAAAGCGTGGTAAAAGCGTTGAAGAAATAATGGAGTTAGTTTCGTAATGAGCGATAAAAATAAAAAGATCAAAGTGACTTTGGTTAAGAGTTTAATCGGAACTAAGAAATCTCACCGTGCAACAGTTCGTGGGTTAGGTTTGCGTAAAATAAATAGTAGTGCCGAATTAGAAAATACTGCAGCAGTGCGAGGTATGATTAATAAAATTTGTTATCTTCTGAAGTGTGAATCTTAAAATGAAACTTAATTCGATAAAGCCAGCTAATGGATCAACTTTCTCTCGGCATCGTGTAGGGCGAGGAATAGGTTCTGGGTTTGGTAAGACAGCTGGTCGCGGTCATAAGGGACAAAAATCAAGAGCAGGTGGGTTTCATAAGGTTGGATTTGAGGGCGGTCAAATGCCTCTACAACGTCGTTTGCCGAAACGTGGTTTCGCTTCTGTTACAAAAGGAAATACTGCCGAAGTTAAATTGTCAGCATTAGATAAACTGCCAGTAGATACTATTGATATAAAGGTATTGAAGCAAGCAGGAGTAATTTCTAAGTCAGTTTTAGCTGCTAAAGTTATTCTGTCAGGCAATATAAATCGAGCAGTTAAGTTACAAGGTATTCATGTTACTAAAGGTGCGAAAGCTGCTATTGAAACCTCAGGTGGCAGCATTGAATAAGGCCAAAAGGACAAAAATTGGCTGCTAAAGGCAAATCAACGGGCGGGTCTGATAAGCTTGCTGATATGAAGCGCAGGCTTTGGTTCTTATTGCTTGCACTTGTAGTTTATAGAATTGGCGCCCATGTACCGGTTCCTGGAATTGATCCCGTAGTTTTAAAAGATTTATTTGATCAGCAAGCAGCTGGAATTATAGGTATGTTTAATATGTTTTCGGGTGGCTCGCTATCCCGATTCTCAGTGTTCGCTTTGGGAATCATGCCTTACATTTCCGCCTCGATTATTATGCAGCTTGGTACGGTAGCTTTTCCATACTTAGAAGCAATAAAGAAAGATGGCGAGGCTGGGAAAAGAAAAATTACCCAATATACTCGCTATTTTACGCTTTGCTTAGCGCTGGTACAGGGTTATGGCATATCAATTGCGTTACAGACACAGGCTGGATTGGTAATTGAGCCAGGGCCAACATTTGTTGCTTTTACTGTAATAACTTTGGTGACTGGTACTATTTTCCTGATGTGGTTGGGAGAGCAAATAACAGAACGCGGTATAGGTAACGGTATTTCTTTAATAATTTTTGCAGGTATTGTAGCTGGATTACCAAGTGCAATTGGCGGGACACTAGAATTAGTAAGCACTGGTGCAATGCATTCATTAGTGGCTCTTGCGATTTTTATTGCAATAGCTTTAGTTACAGCATTTGTGGTTTTTGTAGAGCGTGGGCAACGAAAAATCTTAGTAAATTATGCTAAGCGACAGGTGGGACGGAAGGTTTATGGGGGTCAAAGTTCTCATTTGCCATTAAAGCTTAATATGGCTGGTGTTATTCCACCAATATTTGCATCAAGTATCATTTTATTTCCAGCTACTTTAGCGGGGTGGTTTGCTACAGGAGAAAACATGGTTTGGTTGAAGGATGTAAGTGGCGCCTTATCTCCAGGGCAACCTATTTATGTGCTGATGTATGCATTAATGATTATATTTTTCTGCTTTTTTTATACTGCATTGGTATTTAATCCAAAGGAAACTGCTGATAATTTAAAGAAAAGTGGTGCTTTTATTCCGGGAATACGCCCTGGAGATCAAACAGCAAAGCACATTGAAAAAATTATGCTGAGACTAACTATGGTAGGGGCAATATATTACTTCGGTTTGTTTGTTGCCAGAATTTCTAATTTTAAAATGGAATGTGCCGTTCTATTTTGGCGGGACTTCATTATTGATTATTGTTGTTGTAACAATGGACTTTATGTCACAAATCCAAGCTTATATGCAGTCACATCAGTATGATAGTTTATTAAAAAAGTCTAATTTTAAAGGCGGTGGCGGTTTATCAACTAGATAATTAGAGCTTCCAGAATTGATGGCTAAAGAAGAAACAATACAGATGCAAGGTGAGATACTTGAGACGTTGCCGAATGCAACATTTCGTGTCAAGCTCGAAAATGATCATGTTGTACTTGGCCATATTTCCGGTAAAATGCGGATGCATTATATTCGAATTTTACCGGGAGACAAGGTGACAGTTGATCTTACGCCTTATGATTTAAGTAGATGTCGAATTACTTTTCGCGCTAAATAGAAAAGGAATAGGAATATGAAAGTAAAGGCTTCAGTCAAAAAATTGTGCAGAAATTGCAAGGTTATTAGACGTAATCGTGTTGTGAGAGTGATTTGTAGTAAGGATCCAAGGCATAAGCAGCGCCAAGGTTGATTTAGAAGATATAGCTTTGGCTGTTATAATTGATCGTTTTATTATTTGTAGGAAGTTAGTATGGCAAGAATTGCCGGAGTAAACATACCGAATCATCAGCATGCAGTAATTGCTTTGACGGCGATTTATGGTATAGGACGTACTGGGGCGCACCAGATTTGTGCTTCTGTAGGTATTGATATATCTATAAAAATTAAAGATATTACTGACACGCAAATGGAGGAATTGCGTGAGCATGTAGCAAAATTCAGGGTTGAAGGTGATTTGCGTCGCGAAGTATCGATGAATATTAAACGTCTAACTGATCTTGGCTGCTATAGAGGACTACGACATCGCAGAGGATTGCCAGTTCGTGGTCAGAATACAAAAAATAATGCAAGAACTAGGAAAGGCCCACGTAAAGCAATTCGTCAAACTAGTGGCAGGCCAGCAAGATAATTAATTATTGGTTAATAATAAATTGCAGAATAAAGGAAAAACTCAGATATGGTAAAGACAGCTACACGGGCACGTAAAAAAGTTAAGAAAAACGTAGCTGAAGGGATTGCGCATATTCACGCATCTTTTAACAATACTATTGTTACTATTACTGATCGTCAGGGTAATGCCTTGTCTTGGGCTACATCTGGTGGAGCTGGTTTTAATGGTTCACGAAAAAGTACTCCTTTTGCAGCTCAAGTCGCAGCTGAGAAAGCTAGTAAATACGCACAAGAGTGTGGAGTCAAAAATATTGAAGTGCGTATCAAGGGCCCCGGGCCTGGCAGGGAGTCTGCTGTACGTGCTCTAAACGCGGCTGGGTTTAAAATTACCAGCATTGCTGATGTGACACCATTTCCACATAATGGTTGCCGCGCCCCTAAAAAGCGTCGTATCTAAGGAGTTCAGAGTATTATGGCTAGAAATCTTGATCCTAAATGTCGTCAATGTCGTCGTGAAGGTGAAAAATTATTCCTGAAGGGCGAGAAATGTTTTACAGACAAATGCGCAATAGAGCGCAGAAATTACCCACCTGGACAACATGGACAGAAAAAAACACGGTTGTCTGACTATGGCGTTCAATTAAGGGCGAAACAAAAAATTCGTCGTATTTATGGAATACTTGAAGGTCAGTTTCGTATTAATTACAAATTGGCAGATAAGCAACGTGGTATTACAGGTGAAAACCTTCTCAAGCGGTTAGAGAGTCGTCTTGATACTGTTTCTTACCGTATGGGTTTTGGTGCCTCGCGAAATGAAGCGCGACAGATCGTTCGCCATAATGGAATACTTGTGAATGGTTCTCGTGTCAATATACCTTCTTATCAGGTTAATCCTGGTGATTTGGTAGAAGTAACTTCAAAAGCTAAAGACCAGCTGCGTATTAAGAATGCATTGGAAGCTGCTGAGAGACGTGCTTTTCCAGTGTGGATGGAAGTAGATGTTAAGGCAATGAAGGGAACTTTTAAGGCCCAGCCAGAGCGTTCTGAATTGCCTGCTACTATTGAAGAATCGCTTGTTGTTGAATTATATTCTAAGTAACCAATTAATCAGAAAGTTTCCAGCGAAAGGATAGGCTATGCCAAGTGATACTTTTCTCACACCAAGAATCATTAATGTTGAAAATATTTCTCCGTTACATGCGAAAGTAACTATGGAGCCTTTTGAGCGTGGTTATGGGCACACTCTGGGGAATGCAATAAGACGTGTTCTACTATCTTCAATGCCTGGATTTGCACCAACAGAGGTCCAAATTAGTGGTGTAGTACATGAATACTCTGCTCTTGATGGTGTAGAGGAAGATGTAGTTGATATTTTGCTTAATCTTAAGGGTATAGTTCTCAAGCTTCATAATGCTACCGAGGCTGTTTTAATTCTTAAGAAAAATGGCGAAGGTGTTGCTACTGCTGGTGACATTGAAGTTGGTCACGATGTAGAGATTATTAACCCAGATCATGTTATTGCACATCTTACTGCTGGTGGAAAAATAGATATGCAGATTAAGATAGAGATGGGGCGCGGTTATGTTCCAGGAACAGCTCGAGAAGCTGATAAAACAAGTAGTACGGTGGGGGGTATTTTTTTAGATGCATCTTTTAGTCCAGTTCGCCGTGTAAGCTATTTGGTTGAAAGTGCGCGCGTAGAGCAGCGTACTGACTTGGATAAATTAATTATGGATATTGAAACAAATGGTGTTGTCGATCCTGAAGAAGCAATTCGGTATGCTGCACGGGTACTTGTAGAACAACTATCAGTATTTGCAGATCTTAAGGGAACACCACTACCTGTAGAACAACCAGAAGCGCCGCAAATTGATCCTAGGCTACTTCGCCCAGTAGATGATCTTGAGCTTACAGTACGCTCTGCAAATTGTCTTAAAGCTGAGAACATATATTATATAGGCGATTTAATTCAACGTACCGAAAATGAGCTTTTGAAGACTCCAAACTTGGGAAGAAAATCACTTAATGAAATTAAGGAGGTTCTTGTCTCACGTGGGCTTTCACTTGGAATGGAATTAGAAAACTGGCCACCAGCAAATACTGAGAGCGTAAAGGAAGGTGAACATGAGGCATCATAGCGGGTTAAGAAAATTAAATCGTAGCAGTAGCCATCGGTTGGCAATGTTTCGTAATATGTCTAATTCATTGTTACGTCATGAAGTTATTAAAACCACCTTGCCTAAGGCTAAAGAGTTGCGTCGTGTGGTGGAGCCAATGATTACACTTGGTAAAAAACCGTCTCTTGCTAATCGCCGGTTAGCATTTAATCGTCTTCGTGACAGGGATATAGTTGGAAAACTATTTAGTGAGCTTGGTCCTCGTTATCAAGCACGTAATGGTGGTTATCTACGAATTCTTAAATTTGGTTTCCGAGAAGGTGATAAAGCTCCGATGGCATTGGTTGAACTAGTAGATCGTCCCGATCCAATAGTTGAGACTGCAACAGAAAAAGAAGATTCATAGATTGTAGATTGTTTAATAATTAATATAAAAAGCCGAGTTATCTCGGCTTTTTATATTTTGGGCTATTCATAATACTTTATAAAGTGTTAGGTAGGTATTTGATCCTGTGAGTGCAAGTATTTCTTGTCCAATAAACAGAATTTAATGGCTTATAATTAAGTGAATGGTAAATATTTGTAACTAATGTTTGTTCAATTCGTAATTAAAATTATTTTGCAATAACCTATTTATGAAGCCGGTTGCAATTTTTCGTTTATATAAGATTGAAGGCCCAGGATATTTGGGATCATTCCTTGATGCTCATTCCATTCCTTGGAAACTCTTTAAGATAGATGACGGTGCAAATTTTCCTAGAGGCCCTGAGGAGTTCAGTGGACTAGTTTTTATGGGAGGAACGATGAGTGCAAATGACGATTTGCCCTCTATTTCTGGTGCATTGGCATTAATAAGAGAGGCTATTAGGG
>JAAZZR010000030.1 GCA_014237605.1 Nitrosomonadaceae bacterium
GTATGTTGTTGCCATGATAGTTTCTCCTATTCAAATAAGTATAAAAACCATTTGCCTCTTTTTATATGGGCAAGTGTAGCTCTTGATAATTAACGGAGGCTTTTGACTCACTATTGAGACTTTTACTCTTCTCGATGACGATCAATGATGCTAGGTTAGCTGATTGAGTAGCAATAAGTCAAGAAGTCTGATGGGTGAATTGGCTGGCTATATGATGTATAGATATTTCTAGAAGCAATCTTATTTTAGGTAAATGTGTTAATTTTGTATTGAATATATATATAATTATTTGATTTTATAGAGTATTTTTTGTGAGATGGTAGCTATAAGGTATGGTTGTCCCCTTTCATACATAGATCATTATGTATGGCATACATAACAATTTTTGATTATTAATTACACTTCATTAAGCTTACTTAAAAAAATTTAATATGCAAATTATTCGCGTTGCTCTTGATGTTCCAGTGAACACCCTGTTTGATTATATTGCACCAGATGCAACGGCTAAGCATATTGGTGTTCGGGTGCAGGTTCCATTTGGAAGAAAGATGGTAATCGGAGTAATTATTGAGGTAGCTTCTGATTCATCCTTTTCAAGGGGGAAGCTTAGATCTGCTAAGTATATTTTTGAGGATATCCCGCCATTACCAAAAGCATTATTGGATCTTTCTAAATTTTGTAGTGAATATTATCACTATCCCCTTGGGGAGGTAGTGATGAGTGGGTTGCCCACTAGACTACGAGATTCTAAGCCATTTGTAGAAAAGCCTCAGGTTCCATTTCAGTATCACATCACAAATAAAGGGCAGCTAGTTGATACAGCTCTAATTTCTAAGAGAAGCCTTCTTAAGCACCGCCTTTTAGCTTTATTTAGGGGATCTAGGGTCATTAATTTAATTGAAATAAAACAACTTTCAGCTGGGGCAGTTAAAGTATTAAAAGAATTTTTAGAATTAGGGTGGGTGGAAGAATCTGTTTCGGAGCTTAGAATAAAAAATGATGTAGAGCCCGTTCTTAGGAAAGAGCAAGCGATTGTTGTCAATGACATTGCTGCTGAAATGAATCAATTCAACACGTGGCTATTGCATGGTATTACCGGTAGCGGGAAGACGGAAATATATATGCGATTAGTTGCACTGCAGTTGCTTCAAGGGAGGCAAACATTGGTATTAATACCTGAAATTAGCCTGACTCCACAGCTAGAGAAAGTTTTTCGTGCGCGCTTTCCAGTAACTCCAATTATTAGTCTTCATAGCGGTTTAAATGCTTCAGAACGGGCAAAGGGTTGGCTGCAGGCTCTTCATGGCACAGCCAAGATAATATTGGGAACGCGGCTTTCTGTATTTACACCAATCTCTGATCTTGGCTTAGTAATCGTAGATGAAGAACAGGATGGCTCATTCAAGCAGCAAAGTGGGTTGTGTTATTCAGCGCGAGACTTGGCTATCTTTCGTGCTAAATATACGGGCGTTCCAGTAATACTTGGTTCTGCAACACCTTCGCTGGAAAGCTATCATAATGCAATTAGTCATCGGTACCGTATGTTGCATTTATCTTCCCGGGCGGCAGATAATGCTTCTCTTCCTAGCATTCAATATATTGATACTAGAGCAATCAGAGTTAGAGAGGGGCTATCTGATTCATTAATTACAGCTCTAGAAAAGAAAATTGCATTAAATCAACAAAGTTTAATATTCATAAACCGGCGTGGTTTTGCACCAGTACTAATGTGTAAATCATGCACATGGACGGCAACTTGTTCTCGTTGTGCTAGTCGTCTAGTGGTGCACTTGAAAGATAAAAATTTATGTTGCCATTACTGTGGATATAAATCACATATTCCTTCCTCTTGTCCGGAATGCGGTGATCAGGATATTGCACCATTTGGTCATGGTACGCAGAGAATAGAAGCTGCTTTAAAAGAAAGATTGCCCAATGCGAGAATCTTACGAATAGATAGAGATAGTATGCGCCGTAAAGAAGCGTGGAAAAAAATATTAGATGAGATTCACGAGCATCGTGTAGACATTCTTGTGGGCACACAGATTCTTGCTAAAGGACATAATTTTCCAAATCTAGGGCTAGTTGGAGTTTTAAATCCAGACGCCTCGCTTTATAGTACCGACTTTCGTGCAGCAGAGAGTCTATTTTCACAACTTATGCAAGTTGCAGGTCGAGCAGGACGCGCCAATAGCACTGGAGAGGTGTTAATTCAAACTAAGTTTCCCAATCACCCGTTATACCAAGCACTACAACAGCATGATTACGAGCATCTTGCAAAGATGTTGTTGGCCGAAAGAAGGGTGGCAAATTTTCCGCCATATGTTTACCAAGCATTATTAAGGGCGGAGGCTCCCGATCTTTCTACCGCACTAGATTTTCTTTCTCATGTAATGACAATAATTTGCCCAGGTAAAAATATAGAAATTTTTGATCCTGTTCCTGCGCAAATGGCAAAGCTTAAAGGAATGGAACGGGCACATTTATTAGTACAATCGAATTCACGTAAGGAACTACAAAAATTTCTTACTGCATGGCGAGTGAAATTAGATAAGATATCTACTCGTAAGATACGTTGGGCGTTGGATGTGGATCCGGTCGAATTTTAGAAGACTAAAAATTTATAAATTAATTTATCTTAGGATAATTTGCATATAAATTTTTTAGAAGATTAATAAACTATAAAGTCGAGAATTGGCACTTGAAAATTTATAGTTTAACTAGTGTATTTCAGTAAGCAGCCTCTCCATCATATCTTCTGCCTGCGTGAGATAGCTTCCTCCAAATAGATTTAGGTGGTTAAGAATGTGGTAAAGATTGTAGAGTGTTTTGCGAATTTTGTAGCTAGGGTCAAGAGGGTAGGCTTCTTTATAGGCGGCATAGAAAGTCGTGGAGAAACCACCAAAAAGTTCAGTCATGGCGAGATCTGCCTCGCGGTCTCCATAATATACTGCCGGATCATATAATACAGGGCGCCCCTCAAGGTCATAACTATAGTTCCCGTTCCATAAATCCCCATGCAATAAGGATGCAGCCTGTGGGGTCTCTGGAAAAAAAGCTTCAAGTTCTGCCATTAAGTATTCGCCCTGCTCCAGTAGTCTTCCTGTATAGCCGTTAGCTTTAGCAAGTTGTAATTGATATCCAAGACGATGCTTACGCCAGAACTGTATCCAGTCAAGAGAGAAATTATTAATCTGTGATGTGGAGCCGATAGTATTATTTTGTATCCAGCCAAATTTTTCAAATGATATTCGGTGCATTTCTGCGAGCCCTGTTCCTAGAGCTTCGCTTCCATTCTTAGCGATACGAGTCATTTCAATATACTCTAATACCAGCCAAGAATTAGTTTCATTCCTGCCCCAGCAAATCGGAGTAGGGACCCGTAGGGAATGAGAATCTTTAATTTCTTGTAGCCCCATGGCTTCTGCTTCAAACATGTGCAAATTCTTTGTTTTATTTAGTTTTACAAAGAAGCTATGCTTGCTATTTTCAATACAATAAGCTTGATTAATACATCCCCCGCTAATTGAGGAAATTTTTTCTGCATTAAAAATAGTATTGATTGAGGCTGAAATTTGTATGGTGATATCTGACCAAAACGACATATCTTATTCTTCAAATCAATCTATGCTAGGACAGATCTTTTCTGGCTGATTTTATTGCTTTGCGAACTTGTGATGGTGCGGTGCCACCTGTATGGTTTCGGCTTTTCATCGAGCCATCCAGAGTTAATTTACTAAAGATATCCTTTTCAATTAACTGAGAAAATTTTTGCAACTCAGATAGAGTAAATTCACTCAAGTCACAGCCTTTTTTCTCTGCAGTTCGTACAGCCTTTGCTACTGTTTCATGTGAGTCCCGGAACGGAAGCCCCTTTTTTGTAAGATAATCAGCAAGGTCAGTAGCTGTTGAATAGCCACGCATTGCAGCACTGCGCATAGCATTTGCATCAACATGAACGCCTTTAAGCATATCAGCGTAAATACGTAAAGTTTCACTAAGTGTATCTACTGTGTCAAAAAGTGGTTCTTTGTCCTCTTGGTTATCTTTATTGTAGGCCAACGGCTGTCCTTTCATCAGTGTTAATAAAGCAATGAGGTTGCCGTTTACGCGTCCTGTCTTTCCACGTACTAATTCTGGCACGTCTGGATTTTTCTTTTGCGGCATAATGGATGACCCGGTACAGAAACGGTCATCGAGTTGGACAAATCCAAATAATGGGCTCATCCATAAAATGAATTCTTCAGATAATCTTGATAGATGAGTCATGACCAATGCCGAACAAGCACAGAACTCGATAGCAAAATCTCGGTCAGAAACTGCATCAAGTGAATTCTTGCAGATATCGGCAAAGCCTAATTTTTTTGCTACCATTTTCCGATTAATTGGATAACTAGTTCCCGCTAGTGCTGCCGCCCCTAATGGGAGTATATTTACTCTTTTTCTGCAATCAGATAGCCGTTCTTTATCACGCTTTAGCATCTCAAAATATGCCATGAGATGGTGACCAAAAGAAATCGGTTGGGCTATTTGTAAATGAGTCAGGCCGGGCATTACCGTATTCACATGCTCTTCGGCAAGGTCCAATATTGAAAGTTGCATTGCAGTAATAAGCTTAATGATATCGTCGATAGAGGCACGCATATAAAGGCGGACATCAGTTGCTATTTGATCATTACGTGAACGAGCTGTATGGAGACGTTTGCCCGCATCGCCAATTAATGTAGTTAGACGTTTTTCAATATTGAGGTGTACATCTTCTAGTTCAAGTCGCCAGTCAAATGTACCGTTATGGATTTCCTTTTGGATTTGGCGCAACCCCTTTTCAATCTTGGCTAGATCTTTTGCAGTGATAATTCCTGAGTCAGCGAGCATTTGAGCATGAGCTGATGAAGCTTGAATATCATACTCAGACAGTCTCTGATCAAATCCTACAGATGCAGTATAACGCTGCACCAATTTAGAGACCGGTTCTTCAAACCGCCCTGACCAGGTTTCTCTATTCTTTTTATTTGATGGAGTTTTCTTTTTTGGAGTTTTCATAATGTCTTACCAGGAATGAAAGTATGTGTAACTCTTTTTAGCTTCTATTTATTATTTAGACTGCTACAACTTCGATATCAGCTTCAATTGACCTAAGTAGGCCCTCAATGCCGCGGAGTGTGCCAGAAATAGAGCTTGGGCAGGTGCCACATGCACCCTGATAATGCACGCTAAGTATATTATCTTCAAGCCCAACTACATAGAGATCTCCGCCATCACCCTGTAAATAGGGACGTATTTCCTCATCTAATAGATTATTGATCCTATCAAGGCGTAGTTGATCTTTTGTGCTTAAATCCGAGATAGCAGAAGATGCTGCTGCCAAGGTATCTACGGATTGTGCACCTGCTGCAGGAGCCGCACGGATTGGATCTGCAACTTCACGTTTTAGATCTGCCCAGTTTGCTTTTCCATCTTGTGTGATAGTAATCCAGTGATCTACATAAAATACATTAGTTACATGATCAATTTCAAATAATTCAGTGGCAAGAGGATCATCTTTTGCCTGCTCAGCATTGTCATATGAGTGCGTAATTCCCCAAGTTAATGGCTCCTTTAGGACAAATTTAAGTGAGTTCGGATTAGGTGTTCCCTCAATTTCTGAAATTTTTGGCATTTTAATATCCTATGAAGCGTTACCAATAGAGACATGCATTGGGTCATCATCAGCCTCGGTTGAGGCCGTGGTAATAGAATTTAGTGCCGCGTGTAGCGTATGCCATGGGAGAATTGCACATTTCACCCTCGTAGGAAGGTCGCGTACCCCAACAAATACGGTTAAACGCCCAAGGTGGTGGTTGTCATCAGGCTCAAGTTTGCCAACTGTCATGTCCCTAAATTCATTGATCATGGTTTCTGCATCAGCTTGTGTTTTTCCCTTAACGTTAGCGGTCATCATTGAGGCGGATGCCTTACAAATTGCGCACGATTCACCTTGAAATGTGATGGAATCAATAATTAGATTCTCACTAAGGTTGATTTTAATACTTAGATGATCCCCACATAGTGGATTATGTCCCTCAGCTGACCTATTCGCATTATCGAGTGAGCCATAATTGCGTGGATTTCTGTTGTGATCAAGAATTACTTCCTGATAGAGAGATTTTGTAATCATTATAAGAAAACCTTCTGTACCTTCTGAATACCTGTGATTAATGCATCTATTTCAGCCATAGTATTGTAAAAAGAAAAAGAGGCGCGTGTAGTTGCTGGAACTTTAAAGCGTTGCATTACTGGTTGCGCACAATGATGTCCAGTACGTACTGCAATGCCTTCCTGGTTTAATAGTGTCCCTATGTCGTGCGGGTGCACTCCATCAACAGAAAAAGAGAGAACTGCAACTTTCTCTGCAGCAGAACCAATAATACGTATGCCTGGTATATTATTAATTTGTTCGGTTGCGTAATTTATTAGGCTTTGTTCGTATGCCTCGATCGTAGATAAATCGATCGAAGAAAGATAATCAATAGCTGCACCAAACCCAATCGCAGCTGCAATTGGTGGCGTTCCTGCTTCGAATTTATGTGGGATCGTATTGTAGATGGTTTTTTCAAACGTAACAGATGTGATCATATCTCCGCCACCTTTGAATGGGTTCATACGATTTAATTGATTAGCTTTACCATAGAGAATACCGATTCCTGTTGGGCCGCATAATTTGTGCGCTGAAAATGTATAGAAATCGCAATCAAGTTCCTGTACATCAATTTTCATGTGTGGAGCAGCCTGCGCTCCGTCCACTAGTACCGGAACGCCATGATTATGTGCAAACTCAATCATTTCTTTAATCGGATTTATGGTTCCAATTGCATTTGATACGTGCGTTACGCCGACAAGCTTTGTATTTTTGTTAAAGAGCTTCTTATACTCGTCGATCAAGAGTTCTCCCGCATCGTTGATTGGCACAACACGGATCTTTACTCCATTTTCTTCTGCTAACATTTGCCATGGCACGATGTTTGAATGGTGCTCAAGGACAGTAAGGATGATTTCATCTCCTGAGCTAATAAATTTACGACCATAGCCGTGAGCTACTAAATTTATTGCATCAGTTGTTCCACTGGTAAAAATTACTTCCCGATCTTCATTTGCATTAATAAAATTCTTTAGCTTGTGACGTGATTTCTCATACTCTGCAGTAGCCGTTTCTGACAAATAATGAACCGCACGGTTAATGTTGGCGTGTTCCATAGTTTGATACCTGAGCATACGGTCCATCACTACTTTTGGCATTTGGCTGGAAGCAGCATTATCAAAATAGACTAACTGCTTGTCATCGATCTTAAGTTTAAGAATAGGAAAATCAGAACGAATCTGTTCGACATTAAACATTGATGTTTCGGACGATCTCAATGAAGATTCAATGGGGGTCATAGTCTAGTCCCTTTGAGTTTGTTTATGTACTACTTGTTCCAACCGAAGTTTGAGCGACGCTACAGGTATACGTTCAATAACCTCAGCGCCAAATGCATATGTTAGCAAGTCACGGGCTGTAACTTCAGATAGCCCACGACTTTTAAGATAAAATATTTCTTCATTATCTAGTTGGCCAATAGTCGCTCCATGAGCGCATTTCACATCATCTGCAAAGATTTCGAGTTGTGGCTTAGTATCAATTCTAGCCTTGGAAGTTAATAGAAGATTACGGTTAGACTGAGTAGAGTTTGTAAGTTGTGCATCCGGTCTTACAATGATTTTCCCATTAAATACGGCATGTGCAGCATCATCAATAATACACTTGTGTAATTGGTGACTTGTGCAATGTGGTTTTATATGGTCAATACAGGCATGTGTGTCAGCAAGTTGACGATTGGATATCAGTGCGAGTCCATCAGCTGTACATTCAGCGCCTTCCCCTTTTAGTAACACATTGAGGTTATAACGAGAAATACGGGCGCCAAATGCGATACTAACAGACTGATAGTTACTGTTCTGTGCAAGTGACACAGAACAATTCGCTATATGGAATGCCTCCTTACTATCACGCTGTATCCGTACATGGTTGACATGCGCACTATCGGCAAGTACAAATTCTGTCACCGCATTAGTAATATAAGTTTCTTCCCGTAATGTGACGTAGTCTTCAATAACTGTCACTCTGCTATTTGATTCAGCAATAAGTAGGCAACGCGGGTGACTTGACACTTCTTTCTGGGTAGCAATGAATAAAAGATGTATTGGCGCCTCAACCGATATATTCTGCGGTACGATTATTAGTGCTCCCTCATGTAGGAAAGAAGTATTGAGTGCTGCAAAAATATTGTCTTGAAGTTCTGTGTGAGATCCCAGATGAGATTCTATAGCTGCCAAATCCTCAGAAGATGCTGCTGCCAGATTTGAAACCACCACACCAGATTTTTTAAATGGCTCTGCTATCTGCGTAGATAAATGTGGCGCATAGACCCCGTCAATAAATACGAGTCTAGTTACAGCTTCTGTAAGATAGAAGTGCTCCACATCTGAATCTTTGAGTGGTGAAGCTTCCCGTGCTGACTGGAAAGATATCTTGGTCAGTGGGGAAATGTCAGTAAAGCGCCATTCTTCATCATGTTTAGTCGGAAGATTTAGAGCATTTACTTGGTTAACTGCATTTGATCGTAACTGATTAATTCTTTCAAGTGGACTAATAGGTAATTGCGACTGTCCTTTGAGCATGCCCTTAAGAGACTTGCTATCTGTACCTACGCTCATATTTATGCCCCTACTGCGGCAGTTTTTTCGATAGTAACCCAATCGTAGCCATGCTTCTCAAGGTCCAGCGCCAGCTGCTTGCCGCCAGTCTTAACTATACGTCCTGATTCCATTACATGTACGTAATCCGGTACGATATAGTTCAGCATGCGCTGATAATGTGTAACCAGTATGGTTGCATTGTCCTTATTTGCCAGTTGATTAACACCGTTGGATACTATCCTTAGTGCGTCAATGTCGAGCCCGGAATCTGTTTCGTCGAGAATAGCTATCTTGGGATCAAGTAGTGACATCTGTAGTATTTCATTGCGCTTTTTTTCTCCACCAGAGAAATTTTCGTTAACACTACGGTCTAGAAAGTCTGGGTTCATTTCAAGTAACTTCATTTTTTCTCTGACGAGATCATCAAACTCAAGTGGGTCAAGCTCATCTTTATTTTGTTGTACTTGTGCTGTGTTAAATGCAAGGCGTAGGAATTGATTATTTGCTACCCCTGGAATTTCTATAGGATATTGGAAGCCGAGAAAAATACCAGCTCGTGCACGCTCTTCCGGTGCCAAATCAAACAAATTTTTACCTTCAAAGTCAACCGTGCCGCCTGTTATTTCATAGTCAGTATGACCGGCAAGCACTTTGGCTAAAGTGCTTTTTCCTGAGCCATTTGTTCCCATGATTGCATGTATCTCACCGCTCTTAATGGTAAGGTCAATTCCTTTTAGGATTTCGCTATTATTAACGGTCGCGCATAAACCACGTACCTCAAGTAGTATCTTGCTATCTTGATCAATCATCCGACACTCCCTTCAAGTTTCAAGCCCAAAAGGTTGGTCGCTTCAACTGCAAATTCCATCGGTAATTGCTGAAAAACATCTTTGCAGAATCCGTTTATAATCATAGATACTGCTTCTTCACTGCCTATCCCTCGTTGAGCAAAGTAGAATAATTGGTCCTCACCAATTTTTGATGTTGATGCTTCATGTTCGACTTTCGCGCTGTTATTGCGTGTTTCAATGTAGGGGAAGGTACTTGCACTACACAAATCACCTATTAGCATTGAATCACACTGTGAAAAATTACGTGCATTTGCAGCAGTTGGCGTAATTCTGACCAATCCTCGGTAACTATTGTTGGAGTGCCCGGCCGATATGCCTTTGCTAACAATGGTGCTACGTGTATTTTTACCAATGTGTATCATCTTTGTTCCGGTGTCCGCTTCTTGATAATTATTGGTAACAGCTACTGAGTAAAATTCGCCGACTGAGTTATCTCCTTGCAGTACACATGAAGGGTATTTCCAGGTGATTGCTGAGCCAGTTTCAACCTGCGTCCAGGAAATACGAGAATTTTTGCCCTTAGCTAGGCCGCGTTTAGTAACAAAATTATAGATACCGCCAACGCCATTCTCATCACCTGCATACCAATTTTGGACAGTAGAATACTTAATATCCGCATTATCTAGTGCAACTAATTCAACTACAGCTGCGTGTAGCTGGTTAGTATCAAATCTTGGTGCTGTGCAACCCTCAAGATAGGATACAGAGCTTCCTTCCTCAGCAATAATAAGTGTACGTTCAAACTGCCCGGATTCTTCAGTATTAATACGGAAATAGGTGGATAAATCCATAGGGCATTTGACTCCCTTCGGGATGTAACAAAATGAGCCATCGGTAAATACTGCTGAGTTCAGCGCGGCATAGTAGTTATCGCCAACTGGGACTACAGAACCAAGATATTTTTTTATAAGTTCAGGATGCGAATGAACGGCTTCAGTAAATGATCCGAAAATAATACCAACTTCAGCAAGTTTCTCTTTATAGGTGGTTGCTACAGAGACACTATCAAAAATTACGTCAACAGCTACACCAGCAAGTGCTGCACGCTCAGACATTGGCACACCAAGTTTTTCAAATGTACGCAGCAGCTCGGGATCAACTTCATCCATGCTGGCTAATTTTTTCTTGGGCTTTGGTGAAGAATAATAACTGATTGCCTGAAAATCTATTTTCGGGTATTTAACGTTTGACCATTCAGGCTCTTCCAGAGTAAGCCATTTCTGATAAGCCTTTAGGCGGAAATCAAGCAACCATTCAGGTTCATTTTTTTTGCTAGAAATTAAGCGTATCGTGTCTTCACTTAGACCTTTTGGCGCAACATCAGATTCAATGTCTGTGACAAAGCCATGCTCATAAGGTTTGTTGATCAGATCTTGTAGTACGGCACCCATTCTATTAGTCCTATATTATTTAGTCGTAAGAGATATTTTTAGATTATTCTTTTAGAAATTTAAAAAAATTCTTTAGCTATATTTTAATTGGTTCTTTTAAACTGAAACTTTCTCCACAGCCACATGTATTATCCACGTTAGGGTTGTCGAATTTGAAAGAATCATTGAGTCCTTCGCGAATGAAGTCAACATTTGACCCATCTAGGAACTGCAGACTGCTAGCATCAACTACTACATTTGCATTATGCGATTCGAATAATTGGTCATCAGTGTGTATTTTGTCAGCATAGTCAAATGTATAAGCAAAGCCGGAGCAGCCCACTTTTTTTACGCCAACACGCAAACCTATTCCTTTTCCCCGCTTTGCAATTTTTTTTAGAATTTGTTTTGCCGCATTCTCAGATAATGAAATACCCATTACTGCTCCTATTTGCTCTCTAAATCGCTAAGTTTTTTAAAAAATAGCTTGTTTTATTGTAGGGACAATCAAGCCTAAGATGATGTGTACTCTTGATTAGAAGTAAGTTTATGTATATCTACAATTTTTATAATATTTTCTTTATTCAGTTTCTGTTCATCAACTAATTGTTTCAAGTTTATTGAACCTAAGTGATTAAATATAAGTGCATTAAGATTTTTCCATAAATCGTGTGTTATGCATTTGTTGTCGTTATGACAGTTTTCTTTTCCACCACATTGTGTCGAATCAATTGGTTCGTCAACAGCAAGGATGATATCGGCTACCGATACATGCTCCATTTCTTTAGCAAGGCAATAACCCCCACCAGGCCCACGTACACTATCGACTAATTCTCGTTGACGAAGTTTAGTGAATAATTGTTCAAGATAGGATAGTGAAATTTGTTGACGTTTGCTGATTTCAGCAAGCTTAACTGGTCCCTTGCTGCGTTGCATCGCAAGATCTAAGAGTGCTGTAACTGCAAACCTTCCTCGGGTTGTTAGCCTCATAAGGACACCTCTTAATTTAGGTTAAACTATTAGAAATTTGTGTAATCAACGTTGCTAATACATGATTAATTTAGTCAAGTATAAAATACCGGACTAATTTGGTCAACTATAGGATATTTTTTCTTATTTTATTTAAAATGGAAAGAAGGTACTGAGTTACAGGAAGAGTTAGGGTGTGAATATGAATTTCTACCGAATGATGAGGCTCATGTGGGCCTTAATTAGCTTAATTGCCCTATTTCGAAAATGATTGCCATCTGAGTCCTTTACCCACATATGTAATAACCCAATGAAAAACAATTGCGTATCAATAGCTAATTGGGCTGGTTCATGTGAGGGTTGTAATAGCCCTTGTTCTTTT
Source organism: Nitrosomonadaceae bacterium (assembly GCA_014237605.1). Taxonomy (GTDB): domain Bacteria; phylum Pseudomonadota; class Gammaproteobacteria; order Burkholderiales; family Nitrosomonadaceae; genus BJGV01. The sequence continues at coordinate 12,288 of JAAZZR010000030.1, forward strand.
GCTTTCTCATAAGTAAAACATAATTTCTCCTCTATACCAGAACATGTCAGCAGAATTTCCTGTAAAACAACTGAAAATTCAATTACATACTCACATTTGATCATCATTATTTCATAGATCTGTCTGGTTTCGAGGCTATTATTGAGGAGCTGGATTGTTCCACATAAAAAATTCTCAATTTGTACTAGAGGATTTTGGCTGTTATCAACTAGCAATGTATCGTCCATTCGGTCTATTAAAGGCAGAAATACTTGTTCACGCATAGCCTGGAATATTTCAGTTTTATTTGTGAAATGCCAGTAGATTGCTCCGCGTGTGACGCCGGCCTGAGTTGCAATGTGCTCCATGGTTGTGCGGCTAACACCACGGATTAAAAATACTTCACGCGCTGCAATAATGATGCTTTTTCTTGTTAATTCTGCATCTTCTTTAGTTTTACGGGCCATAATTTTTCAGATAAGTGTTTACATTCGTATATGTATGTATAAACTTACATACATATACGAATGTAAGCAAGTTATTTAAGTAAAAGCATGGGATTAATTTATGTTGTCATCTAATTTTAACGGATACAAGCATCGCAATTTGTGGGTTGTAATCTACCTGAGGATAGTCATTGCCTTGATTATTGGTGTTGCTCTGGCGGCATGTAGTAATAACGATCAGGAGATTTCTAATAACATCTCTCCACAAATGGCGATGCCTGTTGGTGTTATTTCAATTGAACCTAGAAACGTACCAATTAGTGCTGAGGCAGTTGCGCAGACGGAAGGTGCAAAGGAAATTGAGATACGGCCCCGTGTGGGAGGAATTCTGCTGAAGCGTTTATATCAGGAGGGTACTGCTGTTGAGGCAGGTCAACCCATGTTCTTAATTGATCCGGTTCCCTATCAGAATGCACTAGCACAAGCTCAAGCTCAGCTCATTGAACAACAAGCTAGGGTTGAGCAAACTATTCGTGAAGAGAGCCGCTTAAAAGAGTTACTCTCTACGAAGTCAATTAGTAAACGTGAATACGACAATGCCGTATCTGAGAATGCGATTGTAAATGCTGCCTTGCAGCAAGCTAAAATTCGCGTACGGGATGCAAAATTGAATCTTTCATATACAACCGTAACGGCTCCTGTGAAAGGAATATCAGGTCGTCGCCAGCTTTCTGAAGGAGTCTTAATACAAGCTAATACAAGCCTGCTGACAACGATCATTCAATTATCACCAATTTGGGTTGGTTTTAGTTTGTCTGATAATGAGTTGAAAAGATTCGGGGGATACCTGAGTGAAAAAAACGTAATAAATGTAACGTTAATATTGCCGGATGGTACTGAATATGATCAAAGCGGAAAACTAAACTTTGCAGCTAGACGAATTGATCCTGCTTTGGGGACACAACAGTTACGTGCAACATTTGATAATTCAGATCAGCGTTTATTACCAGGGCAATTTGTTCGTGTTCGGATTGCAACTGGGGAACAAAAGGGGGTTTTTCTTATTCCTCAGACAGCAGTATTAACATCTGATCTTGGTAAGGCAGTTTATTTAGTAAATGAAAAGAATGAAGCCATTATACAGCCGGTCGTAACCGGAAAATGGATTGGGAAAAGTTGGGTAGTTACTGAAGGACTTAAAGCGGGCGACAAAGTAATTGTTGATAATCTTATTAAACTTCGCCCAGGTATTCTCGTGTCACCACACTCTGTTGATATGAGCCAAGAGTCACCACTCAACCAGACTGACTCCATCGGCAAGAAATAACCGCGATTATTATGACAAGATTCTTCATCACACGACCAATTTTTGCATCTGTATTATCTATTATTATTGTTTTGGCAGGGTTTGCGTCAGCAATTCAGCTTCCCATTGCTCAATATCCACAAATTGCACCGCCTACCGTATTGGTGACGGCTACTTTCCCTGGTGCAAGTGCGGAAACCATGGCAAAAACAGTTGCCGCACCGATTGAAGAAGAATTAAGTGGAATTGAGAATTTACTATATTTTAGTTCCAGCGCTGACTCTAGTGGAACATTAACAATTACTGCAACATTTGAAGTTGGGACTAATATTGATCAAGCAACTTTTAATGTCAGTAATCGAGTAAATATTGCTCTACCACGTTTGCCAGATGAGGTGCGTCGAACTGGTCTTGTAGTGCAGAAACGGTCTAACGACATTTTAATAGTTGTTATGCTAATTTCAGACAAGGCTAAACATGACACGTTGTATTTAAGTAATTATGCAACGCTTAATGTTGTGGATGAATTAAAACGTATTAAAGGTGTTGGTGATGCAACTATTTTCGGCGGTCAGGATTATTCTATGCGTATTTGGTTGCGCCCTGATCGCATGGCCCAACTTGGGGTAACTACATCAGATATTGCTACTGCAATTCGGGCACAGAATGCGCAGTATGCTTCTGGAAAGATAGGGCAAGAACCTGCTCCTGCAGATCAGCAACTGGCATATACCGTCGTAGCTAAAGGTCGACTGTTAGAGCCGGAACAATTTGGCAATATAGTTATACGTGCAAATGGCTCACGAGGTGCTCTTTATCTTAAGGATGTTGCCCGTATTGAATTAGGTGCGCAAAGTTATAACGTTCGTACCACACTTAATGGTCAGCCTGGGACGGGTATTCCTATTTTCCTGCAGAATGGCGCTAATGCTCTTGATACAGCAAATGCTATCAAGGACAAGATGGATGAGCTTAAACAACGTTTTCCTGAGGGGATGGATTATGTAGTGCCATACGATACAAGTTTGTTTGTTAAAGCGTCAATTTGGGAAGTACTCAAGACACTTGGGGAAGCAATGGTACTTATTGTGCTGGTTGTATACCTGTTCTTGCAAAGCTGGCGAGCTACGCTAATTCCAATTATTGCGGTGCCTATATCTTTGATAGGAACTTTCGCAGGCTTGTGGGTATTCGGATTTTCAATTAACACACTGACACTTTTTGCTATGGTGCTATCTATAGGTACTGTGGTGGATGATGCAATTATAGTATTGGAGAATATTGAACGCTTGATGGAGGAAGAAAAATTATCACCAACTAAAGCGGCTATTAAAGCAATGGAACAGGTATCGGGTGCAGTTGTTGCAATTGTACTGGTGCTATGTGCAGTATTTATACCTGTAGCTTTTCTTGGAGGCATTGCCGGCGAATTATATCGCCAGTTTGCTGTTACCGTAGCTGTAGCTGTAGTTATTTCCGGTGTAGTGGCGCTAACCTTAACCCCAGCATTATGCGCCATTTTGTTAAAAAAAACGCATGGAGAGTCTGCATTCTTCAGATCGTTTAACCGTGGATTTAGTAAGTTTACTGAATTTTATACCCGTACAGTTGATCTTACGATACGTCATAACATTACTGGTATATTTGTATTTATAGGGTTCATTGCAGTCGCGATTTATTTGATTAAAGTAGTTCCAGGTAGTTTTGTTCCTCCTGAAGACCAAGGGTATGTGGTAGCTGCAACGATACTACCCGACGGAGCAACACTTTCGCGAACAACTAAAACCGCTGAAGCAGTGCGAGCCGCTATTGCAGAAGATCCGGCAGTATCGCATCAATTTGTTGTCAATGGATTCGATCTTATAGGTGGTGGTAATAAAACTAGTTCAGCAACGATGTTTGTTGCGTTCAAAGACTGGTCAGAGCGTTCAGCATCAGCTGAAGATATTGTTGAAAAATTGACTGGCATTGGCATGATGCAGCCAGATGGTCTTGCGGTTGCATTTAATCCGCCTGCAATCCGTGGTTTGGGAAACTCAGGGGGGTTTGAAGTCTATGTGCAAAGTCGCGGAGATTCGAGCCCTTTGCGTTTATCTAGTGCGGTTAATAGTTTTATCGAAGAGCTGAAGAAGGAACCACGGCTGACCGGGATCAATACCTTCTTTCGCCCTGCTGTACCTCAATTTTTTGTTGAAGTGGATGAAGCTAAGGCAATTTCTCAGGGCGTTCAGGTTGCCGACATTTATGCGACTTTACAAAGTACTATGGGCTCGCTTTATGTGAACGACTTCAATCGGTCTGGGCGTACTTACCGTGTACAAATGCAGGCGGAACCTCAATACCGTATGAAACCGGAAGATATTGGGAGAGTGTATGTTCGTTCACAATCTGGTGAGATGGTGCCGTTATCAGCCCTGAGCAAAATAAGTGATGTAGTTGGTGTAGAGCAATTAGACCTACCTGAAAATAAATATCATTAGGCATCCCGCGTAAAAATACT
>JAAZZR010000031.1 GCA_014237605.1 Nitrosomonadaceae bacterium
TGGCATACTTTAAAACAAATAAATTGGTATCATGGTTATCATGTGAACGAGAAATAATACTTGGGTATCGTCCAGTAATTTTCTGTAACTTACGTTTATTAATTTCCAGCACGTTCCTAGCAACGATTAATTTTGAAACTGATAAATCAAAGCGAGCCTGAGCTTCTTTGGTATCAACCATAGTAGAGTTTCCAGCCTCAAAATTAGCTTTAGCTTGTTTTAGCTGTCGTTCAATAGCTCTCTTCTGATCTTCCTCCACCCTAACATCGAACTGAGCAATTAATAAATCAAAGTATGCCTGCGATACACGCAAGATCAGGTCCTGGGAAGCTATAATAAATTGTGAATCTGCCTGCATAACCTGAATTTTAGATTGCTCATAAGCTATGAAATTTTGCATCCGGAAAAGTGGCTGGACAGCCTGAATAACTATCCCACCTCTATTAAGACCTACTTCTGGAGAACCTTCTGGATTTATCATTTGCCTTTTCCTTACACCTGAAAGTGTCAGATTAGGAAGTAGCCCTGCTCTACCCTGAGGTATTTTCTCCTGAGCTGCCTTATGCTCGGCACGGGCAGCGGCATACTGCGCGTCCTGATCCAATGCCTCCCGGTAAATATCAACTAGGTCAGCAGCATTTAACGGGGCATGCGGTAGAATCAGACAAGAAATTAATAATACATAGAAATTTCGCGAAATACTCACCTTAATTCTTAATTAGTTACTATTATTTAAAAATGAAGTTCTAGCTAGATTACAGTTATCTTAAGAGCTAGCAATGTTAAAAGAATAATTTATGAAGTAGAAAATTAGAATACAAATTGTTTTATCTTCTGGGTATTCCTTAATGCATGAATACAAGTCTCAAAGAGACCCACTCTATTATAAGCCCCCTCCTTCACACATGTGATAAGTGTGGCATTCATCGCTGGCGCTTCACCCTCTACTACAAATAAACGCCCGCCAACTGCAAGACTTTTCTGGAATTCTTTAGGCAATACTGGTGTGGAACCAGTTAGTACAATAACATCATATGGTCCGTGCTCAGGCCAACCATGGGAGGCATCACCCACTTCTAAAGTGACATTAGTTATCCCATGAGCCTGAAGATTTTGTTCTGCAATTACTTTTAACTCTGGCAAAATCTCAACACTGTAAACATGCCCACCTTTTTTTGCTAATAATGAAGTTAGATAACCGCTACCACTACCTATTTCTAATATTCTGTCAGCCTTTGTGACCTGTAATTCCTGTAAGATACGGGCCTCCATTTTGGGAGCAAGCATCACCTCACCATGCCCCAATGGAATTTCCATGTCTACAAACGCTAAAGTACGATAAGAAGCAGGGACAAATTCCTCTCGCTGCAGCTCAAAAAGTAACTTGATGACTTCCGGGTCCAGTACATCCCATGTTCGGATTTGTTGTTCTACCATATTAAAACGGGTTTGCTCTAAATTCATATGTATTCCTAAATAAATTCTTATCTCATACTTGCAATTATTCCATATTTCCTTTAGTTTCGCAGCATAAGCTGGGGGTCCACTTCTAGAAACATGGAAGATCGGTGAGAAAGTCCCTTAATACCTGACACGGGTAATGCCGCCGTAGGGAAGCTGGTGCCGCCGCCCATGCTCCTTAAGGCACTTCACAAGGAGTATTATATGAGTTCCGTAGTTTCAGACCCCACAGAATTTTCAAATCAAACTGCTCAAGTGGATGATGCGGCAATAAAGCCTTTACCTAACTCCAAAAAAATATATGTCCAAGGTTCCCGACCTGATATCCAAGTGCCAATGCGAGAAATCAGTCAGTCTGATACCCCCTCTAAATCAGGCACAGAAAAAAACCCAAATATATATGTTTACGACACTTCCGGCCCTTATACTGACCCTGAAAAGAAAATTGATATTCGCTCTGGCCTACCTATGGTACGCGAAAAATGGATAGACGAGCGTGGCGACACTGAAATTCTTTCTAAACCAGCTTCCATTTATGCCAGAGAACGTCATGCTGACCCAAAACTTAAGGAAATGCGTTTTGATCTAAAATGTCGCCCTCGTTGCGGAAAAAACGGAGCAAATGTGACACAAATGCACTATGCCCGTCTTGGCATTATTACACCAGAAATGGAATATATAGCAATACGTGAGAATCAACGTTGTGAAGAATTAATTTCACAGAACCAAGATATACTTACTCGCCAACACCCAGGAAATAATTTTGGAATGCCAACACCCAAATTCATTACACCAGAATTTGTACGGGATGAAGTAGCGTGTGGTCGCGCAATCATTCCTGCCAATATTAACCACCCAGAATCTGAACCGATGATTATAGGGCGAAACTTTCTTGTAAAAATTAACGCTAACATTGGCAACTCAACACTTGGATCCAGTATCCAGGAAGAAATAGAGAAAATGACATGGGCTATTCGTTGGGGAGGAGACACAGTAATGGACCTCTCCACGGGGAAAAATATCCATGAAACACGCGAATGGATAATTCGTAATAGTCCTGTTCCAATTGGTACTGTTCCAATTTATAAGGCACTAGAGAAAGTAAATGGGAAAGCTGAAGATTTAACCTGGGAAATATTCCGTGACACCTTAATCGAGCAAGCTGAGCAGGGAGTTGACTACTTCACCATCCATGCAGGCGTGAGATTGGCCTACGTGCCCATGACCGCCAAACGCATGACTGGCATTGTCTCAAGGGGAGGCTCAATCATGGCCAAATGGTGTCTTTCACATCATAAAGAGAGTTTTCTTTATACGCAGTTCGAGGAAATTTGTGAAATTATGAAAGCTTATGATGTAAGTTTTTCTTTAGGAGATGGTCTACGTCCAGGCTCGATCTATGATGCTAATGACGAGGCTCAATTTGCAGAGCTTAAGACCCTCGGTGAGTTGACTAAGATTGCTTGGAAACATGATGTACAAGTAATGATAGAAGGCCCAGGGCACGTTCCTATGCACCTCATTAAAGAGAACATGGATCTACAGTTGGAGCATTGCGATGAAGCGCCATTTTATACTCTGGGTCCACTCACCACAGATATAGCTCCAGGCTATGACCATATTACTTCTGCTATTGGTGCGGCTAATATTGGCTGGTACGGTACAGCAATGCTATGTTATGTCACACCAAAAGAACATCTTGGCCTCCCTGAGAAGAAAGATGTAAAAGATGGAATTATTACCTACAAAATTGCTGCACATGCCGCTGATTTAGCAAAAGGCCACCCAGGATCACAAATTCGTGATAATGCATTATCTAAAGCTCGGTTTGAGTTCCGTTGGGACGATCAGTTTAATCTCAGTCTTGATCCTGATACGGCAAGGCAGTTTCATGATGCGACCCTTCCACAGGAGGGGGCTAAACTTGCCCATTTTTGCTCAATGTGTGGGCCACATTTTTGTTCGATGAAAATTACCCAAGATGTCCGAGACTATGCAGATAGTATTGGTATAGATGAGGACAAGGCATTAGAAAAAGGTATGAAAGAAAAGTCTATTGAATTTATGAATAAAGGAGCTGAGGTATATAGCAAGAAATAATATTTCCATAACTATTCTGGCTTCTAAAATTAGTGTAGATTGTTATATCTGTTCATAAAAATGAGGCTGGTGGAATGGACATAACATCTCTAGCCCGACTGCGCCTTAACTTTCTTGAAAAAGATTATGCCCATTCTGGTTCATTTATGTTTATCCACAGTAAAAATTTTTTCTTAAGATAATTACATGGACCTGACCCTACTAATTAAGGCGCTGATCCTCGGTATCGTTGAGGGGCTAACTGAGTTCCTTCCAATTTCTTCTACTGGACACCTTATCCTGGTTGGTGATTTACTTAATTTTAACGATGAAAAGGGTATGGTCTTTTCAATAGTGATTCAACTAGGCGCTATCTTAGCTGTCTGCTGGGAATACCGCGTCAAAATTAATACTGTATTAGCTGGTATTGGTTCCAATGAAGATTCCAACTACTTTATTTTGAATCTATTTATTGCCTTCTTACCTGCTGCAATTTTGGGCCTATTGTTCATAAGCACCATTAAGCAATATCTATTCCACCCAATACCAGTTGCAATTGCTTTGATTGTCGGCGGAGTGATAATTTTATGGGCTGAACAAAGAAAACATATCGTAGATGTAGACCAAATAGAAGATATGAATTGGAAACACGCTCTAAAAGTGGGATTAATACAATGCTTTGCATTAATACCGGGGACTTCCCGCTCAGGGGCCACTATAATTGGTGGGTTACTCTTTGGCTTGTCTCGCAAGGCAGCAACAGAATTTTCTTTCTTTCTAGCAATTCCCATTATGTTCGCTGCTACGTTCTACGATGTTCTCAAACATCGTGAATTTCTACATTTCGATGATATCGGTATGTTTAGTATTGGATTTATTGCCTCATTTATTAGCGCACTTCTAGCAGTACGCGGATTGTTACGCTTTATTAGCAATCATGATTTCACAGTTTTTGCTTGGTATCGTATTATGTTTGGCATAATTATTCTAAGTACAGCATATTCTGGACTGATAGAATGGTCCGCAAATTAACCACTACAGTGCCTTCCCTCTCTTGGAATACCTAACTTTGTACCCAGGGCAACCCTGCCGCCTTCCATCCCCCTTGGACACCACGATGACCATTTGAGTCTTTATCTCCTTCAAACCCCTCAAGAACATTAAAGCAATTTAAATAGCCTGATTCCATGGCAGCTATGGCAGCTTGATTCGAACGAACACCACTTCGACATATAAACATCACCGGCGATTCTTTGAGCACCTTAAGCGAAAGATGCTTAAGGAAATCAGGGTTGGTCTGCATACTCGGAAAAACCAACCATTCTATTTCAACTGCACCTGGGATTCTCCCTACCCAAGACCATTCTGCTTTTGTCCGTACGTCAACTAATCTCGCGCCAGAATTTTCCTGCAAGAATGTAAGCGCCTCCGTAGGAAGAAGCGCTCCTTCATATGGCAAATCCATTTCTTTGGATCGAAGTTTAGCTCTATTTAGAATTTCTGTAACTGATCCCATAATATATTCCAGTAGTTTAAGGATTAAAAAATATAATGTTATTCCATACTTATTACGAATGTATTAAGAATACTTATAGAAATATTATTCTGCAATAGCTACGGATACCTAATATGATACCTAGCCATTTTATTTTAAATTATAGGAATAACACCTTACACCATAATATTTAACTTGTTTCAAACGATAATCTTGCTCGTCCTGATATAATCTATATTTGGCATTTTGCTCATTTCTTATGCTATGTTAAGTTGTAACATCTAGTTTGGAGATAAAAATGGCAGCAGCTGACGTTTTAAAGATGATAAAAGACAACGAAATAAAATTTGTTGACTTACGATTTACTGACACTCGGGGCAAGGAGCATCATGTAACTATTCCGGCACATGCTTTCGGTATTGATAAATTTGAAGACGGCCACTCGTTTGATGGTTCATCAATTGCGGGATGGAAAGGTATCCAGTCTTCCGATATGCTGTTAGTACCTGACCATGAAACAGCTAACCTTGATCCGTTCATGGACGAACCTACTCTACTACTTACCTGTGATGTAGTTGAGCCCTCAGATGGTCGAGGTTATAGCCGTGATCCACGGTCTCTAGCACACCGAGGTGAGGCTTACCTCAAGTCTACTGGCATTGCTGATATTGCCTATTTTGGCCCAGAACCTGAATTCTTTGTTTTTGATTCTGTGATCTGGAATACAGACCTATCAGGCTGCTCAGTACAGATTGAATCTAGCGAAGCAGCCTGGAGTTCCAAGGAAAGTTATGAAAATGGTAATATTGGCCACCGTCCTATGGTTCAAAATGGATACTTTCCCGTCCCTCCAGTAGACTCTTTACAAGATATCCGCTCAGCGATGTGCCTTGTACTTGAAGAAATGGGAGTGGAGGTGGAAGTTCACCACCACGAGGTTGCTACTGCAGGCCAATGTGAAATAGGTACAAAATTTAGTAGCTTAGTAAAGCGTTCTGACTGGACGCAAGTACTCAAATATGTTGTCCATAACGTTGCTCATTCCTATGGGAAAACAGCAACTTTCATGCCAAAACCTATTGTAGGTGATAACGGTTCGGGCATGCATGTACATCAGTCACTGTGGAAGAACGAGAAAAATTTATTTGCAGGGAACGGGTATGCCGGCTTGTCTGAAATAGGATTATTTTATATTGGCGGCATAATTAAACACGCAAAAGCTCTAAACGCTATTACTAATCCCAGTATAAATTCCTATCGAAGATTGATCCCTGGTTTTGAAGCCCCCAGCAATCTTGCCTATTCAGTAAGTAACCGATCTGCTGCTGTACGTATACCCCATACTAATGATTCAAAGGCACGTCGTATCGAAGCGCGCTTTCCCGATCCTGCTGCCAACCCTTATCTTGCTTTCACTGCTTTAATGATGGCTGGATTAGATGGTATACAGAATAAAATCCATCCGGGTGACCCTATGGACAAGAATCTCTATGACCTGCCACCTGAAGAAGCAGCCAAAGTTCCAAATTCCTGTATTTCTCTGGAAGAGGCTCTTGATAACCTCGACAATGATCGTGATTTTCTTATCCGTGGAGATGTGTTTTCAAATGACATGCTAAACGCTTATATCGATTTAAAAATGGAAGAAGTCATGCGCTCCCGTATGGCAACTCATCCAATTGAATTTGATATGTACTACAGCCTATAACCTATTCTAATGCTAACAAATATATAAGCCTATAGAGCGCCGCTCCAGAATGTGGTTGCTAAATCTAAATACTATCCAGAGAACGTTCAAACAATACCGCTATAACTCTGTAACTTAATCAATTCGATAAAGGAAAATAATTAATGAGTATTTTTACCATTTCATTAACTACTGTTTTTTTATTAACTATTGTTGGTTGTAATAATGAGGCTGCTGATAGTAAAGAGCAGATGAAAGGAGCGGTTCCCCTAGGTAGTGAGATAACGCTTGAAGGAGAACTACCATCATTATTAACAGAGGGGCTATCACCGGAAGAAAAAGCTAAACTTACCGAAGAAATACTACCAATGGCCTCTCCAGACGACCCAACGCCAGAAGAGAAATTCGAAAAATTGAGGGAAAAAGCTAAAAATGGAAATGCAGCGGCACAAACTACTCTAGGTATAATGTATTTTACAGGTCAAGCTATATCTAAAGACACATCGGGGAAAATATTAAGCACCGATCCTGCTAAAGCTGCAGCTTGGTTCCATAGAGCGGCTCTCCAGGGAAATGCTGATGCTCAATATAATTTAGGTCTGATGTATCTTATGGGGCAAGGTGGCTTAGCTAAAGACTCTGTTAAGGCAGTTGAATTTTTTCTGAAAGCGGCTCTCCAGGGAAACGCTGACGCTCAAAATAACCTTGGTGTTATGTATCATATGGGTGAAGGTGTAGAACAAGATAATTCCGAAGCTAAAAGATGGTATGCAAAATCAGCAGCACAAGGACATGTTGATGCACAGACTAACCTAGAAGCAGTGGAATAACTGCTAGTTTTGTAAAAAGTTTTTTTTGAAACGTTGTTTTCAATCCTAAAAAAATATTGCAACTTTTCATGAATATTAGTAGTCTTACTTATTAAAGATCTAGTGTAACTAAGAAAACAAGGAGAACATATGCAACCCGAATTACAATATCCGAACCAGGCCCAATCGGGAAAACTTTCTATTGTCCGCAATAAGGTTCTTCGTAATACCTTCTGGATGCTTGGACTAACCATGATTCCAACGATAATTGGTGCAATGATTGGAATGAGCACGAATTTCTCTTTCATGGCCCAGTCTCCAGTTATGGGCATGGTAGTAATGTTGGCAGTGATGTTCGGATTCATATTTGCAATAAGAGCCACCCGAAACAGTATATGGGGAATTATCTTACTATTCGGATTTACTTTTTGTCTTGGTTGGTTCCTTGGACCACTACTTAATTCTGCACTCCAGTTCAGTAATGGCCCACAATTAATAGGTCTTGCTGCCGGAGGCACCGCTGCCATTCTTTTTTCTTTGGCAGGATATGCAACAGTGACACGCAAAGACTTTGGTTTCATGGGAAATTTCCTGTTTGCGGGAATGATCTTATTGATAATTGCAATGGTTGCAAACATATTTCTTGATATACCAGCAGCGTCTCTAGGCATCTCAGCAGTTGCAGTATTACTATTTTCAGGGTTTATTCTTTATGACGTAAGCCGAATTGTAAATGGTGGTGAAACAAACTACGTGATGGCAGCACTGGGCATGTACCTTAATGTTTTTAATCTCTTTGTACATTTGTTACATCTATTGATGGCATTTGCAGGACAAAGAGACTAGAAATAAAAGCGTCTTTATTTGATCAGGGTGACGGATTAACCCTGATCATACAAAGTGCACAATAATGATATCCCGTGATATTTTATTGAACCTTCCATTGATTCAGGAATTCTTCCCAATGCGGTTCAGTTGATTTTCTCAAGGTAGTACGAACTAGCTCACTCTCATAAATATATTGTTCGTCATCTAAAATTCCCCGTAGAGACTGGAAACGCAAAAACATAAGATAAGTATTTACCACATCAGTTTCACAATAATTCCTAATCTCCTCGCCCTTCCCGTCTTGAAATGACTTCCATACCTGAGAACCATCCATCCCTAGTTTCCCTGGAAATCCTATCAATTGTGCTAGATCATTAAGTGCAACATTGGCACGTGGCTGATGTAAGGCAAGCAAGTCCATTAAATCTAGGTGACGAGTATGATAGCGACTGAGATAATTATTCCATTTAAAATCCCGGTCATTCTCGCCTGTTTCCCAATAGCGATGCGCTCGGATCCCATGAATCATGCTTCGGTAGTGTAGTACCGGCAAATCAAAACCGTTTCCGTTCCACGAAACCAACTGAGGAGTGTATTTATCAATACCTTCAAAAAATCGTCTAATAAGTTCTGCCTCTGTATCTTCCGTGCTACCCAACGACCACACACAAAAATCATCTTTGTCGCGTAACGCACATGAAATAGCAACAATTTTATGCAGATGAAGTTGTAAAAAATCATTCCCGGTTACTTGGCGACGAAACTGGAATGCCATCTCAGCAATATCAGCAGGCAAGAGTTCAGAGTCAAGCTCATGAAGCTTACGCAGCCCATCTATATCAGGTACCGTTTCGATATCAAAAACAAGAGTTGGAGCCAAACGCAACCTCTCTAAAAAAATTTTAAGCTTAGAATAGTCTACCTGGTATAGCTTTACTTGAAACTTTTACAGTCTCTATATTTAGTCCGTAATGATCACTGCTATCTCAAGATGCTATAGAGGAGCATGAAACAAACAAAACTCAATATGAGTTCAATAATATTATGCCTTCTATCATATTATCTATATTTCATTTATCTAAGAAGATACCAGTTGAAAGATATCGGTCACCACGATCACATGCTATAAAAACAATTACAGAATTCTCTATACCAGAAGAAAGATGAAGAGCTGCAGCCAAAGCTCCGCCTGAGGAAACCCCTGCAAATATCCCTTCTTCTCTAGCTAAACGTCGGGTAGATTCCTCCGCCTCATCCTGAGAGACAAGCATTATCTTATCTATCTGATTCGCATCATAAATCTTCGGCAAGTACGCTTCTGGCCATTTCCGAATTCCAGGAATTTGGGCACCTTCTATAGGTTGCACTCCAATAATCTGGATTGACTGATTCATTTCCCTGAAATATTTGGAGCAACCCATAATTGTACCTGTCGTTCCCATGCTACTTACAAAATGAGTAATTTTACCCCTAGTATCATTCCAGATTTCTGGTGCTGTACTTTCGTAATGTGCTAACGGATTGTCAGAATTGGAGAATTGATTAAGGATAATTCCACGTCCTGATTTGCTCATATGTTCTGCTATATCTCTAGCCTCCTCCATTCCACCCTCTTTGGAATTCAGCACAATCTCTGCACCATACGCGCTCATGGACTGGCGTCGTTCCACACTAAGATGCTCTGGCATTACTAATATCATTCGATAGCCGAGCATTGCAGCGACCATCGCTAAAGCTATACCAGTGTTTCCACTAGTCGCCTCAATCAGCGTGTCCCCTGGTTTAATTTCTCCACGCTTCTGTGCATTTAAAATCATTGATAAGGCTGGTCGATCTTTTACAGAACCAGCAGGGTTGTTCCCTTCCAGTTTAGCCAGCAAAATATTACTAGTCTTACCAGGCAAGCGTTGGAGCCTTACCAGAGGTGTATTGCCGACAAAATTTTCGATGGTTTTGAGCATTATTTTTTCTTATAAATAAAATCTATTCATCTTCCTGAGCTATTGAACGTTTTTCTGGAAACCAAACACTAAAAGAACTGCCCTTCCCTGGTTCACTAATAATTTCCAAATGCGCCTGGTGGCGGCTAAGTATATGTTTAACAATTGCCAGCCCTAAACCGGTGCCACCAGTTCCTCGTGAACGACTAAGGTCCACTCGATAAAAACGTTCAGCCAAGCGCGGAATATGTTCCTGATCAATACCAATACCAGTATCCTGCACAACAAAAACACCTTTACCATTTTGACAGCTCCACCTCAAGTCAACTTTCCCTCCGTCAGAAGTATAGCGTATGGCGTTACTGACAAGATTACTAAACGCGCTTCGTAATTCATCTGGGCTCCCCCATAACTTTACATCAGTATCAAGAGTAAGGTTAATATGATGGCGCCCTGCACTTAAAGACTCCGCCTCATGATACAACTCATATAATATCTCAGTCACGTTAATACTTTCTTCCCGTATCTGATTCTGTGTATTCTCAAGTCGTGACAGCGTCAATAAATCTTCTACTAGGCGTTGCATACGACCGGTCTGATCAGTCATCAGGGCAAGGGCCCGCTTACCCATCTCAGAAGAGATCCAGCCTTCTTCTGACGCGGTTTCAAAAAAACCACTTATTACTGTTAGTGGCGTACGAAGTTCATGTGAAACGTTCGCAACAAAGTCCCTCCTCATCGTTTCGACTCCTTCAAGACTTGTAATATCACGACTTATTAGTAGTTTTTGCTTATCTCCATATGGCACAAATTGTAGAGAGAGAATCAGCTCCTGATGCCTCTTTTGCTTGACTACCAGAGGTTCACTGTAATCATGAGTTAACAAATACTCAGCAAACTGCGGCTGCCGTACCAGGAAAGTAATTTGTTGAGCAACATCTCTCTTAGAATCAATGCCAAAATGATTTTCAGCAACTGGATTACACCATTCGATACGATCTGATTCATCCAAGATTGTCACACCTTCCGGCATTGCAGAGGTAGCACGTCGAAGCCGTTCAAGTGCTAGACTTAACTGTTGCTGGCTTTGACTCTGATTCCGCATAAGACGAGCTAGTCGTGCAAAAACGTTACCCCATGCGCCCGAACCATCAGGTAAAGCAGCCGACGTAGGGTCAGGAATCTGTAGCCATCTGTCCAGGGACATTAAGTAATATAGATGATAAATAACAAGTAACAATAATGCCGTGCTATAGAATAATAACGCGATGACAATATCAAAAACCAACCATAGGCTACCTGCTATAACAGTAGCCAAAACAACCATTAATAAACTTCCTGAGAAACGGTGCACGTAATTTATTCCAAAGAATAAAAATGAATGATCATTTTTATATTATCCCATACCTTATGCCCTATGCCCTACCAGCAGACAGACGATAGCCTGTTCCTCTTACAGTTTGCACTAATCCGTCTTTACCAACCGGCTCCAGTATCTTACGTAATCTTCTTATATGTACGTCAACTGTACGATCCTCAACAAAAACATTATCTCCCCACACTCCATCAAGTAATTGTGAACGTGAGTGTACTCGCTCTGTATGAGTCATCAAAAAATATAACAACCGAAACTCTGTAGGACCTAATACCACCTCATGATCATTTACAGTCACACGATGCGTAACCGGATCAAGCCTTAATTCACTGATTTCAACAACATCATCAGCCGACTCTGGTGAACGTCGTCGTAAAACTGCCTTAATTCGGGCGGCCAACTCACGGGTAGAAAATGGCTTGGTAATGTAGTCATCTGCACCTATCTCCAACCCCGATATTTTATCGCATTCCTCTGAGCGTGCAGTAAGCATAATGATGGGGATATTTTTGGTTCTAGGGGTCCGCCGCAGTATTTTTGCTAATTCAATTCCACTCATTCCGGGTAGCATCCAGTCAAGTAATACTAAATCAGGCAACACATCATTCACTATTTTCATTGCCTGCTCTGCATCTCCTGCACAGAATATTTCATGGCCTGCTTGTCTCAAACCATACGAGATCAATTCCTGAATTCCTGGTTCATCCTCTACAACTAGTATAGTTGCTGCCATTTACACTTTCCTTTAATAATCTGGAAATACTATTTTAGTACTGTAATGACTTAAAAAAATAAATATTTTTATGAAAGATGTTTTTGTATCTGCTCTTGTATTGTGAGTTGATCCTGCCGGCCCTCGGATGGCTTGGATAAATTCTAGGCCCTATGTTTAACGGATCAGCAGCACGGAAATATTAAACCCATCAAGCAGAAGTTTACTGTGCTTTATTTTTTTCTTACTCAGCCGGCATATTGAGTACTGTTCTGAGATAACTTCCTGTAAAACTAGCCTTATGTTCTGCAACCTCCTCTGGGGGACCTTCAACAAGAATCTGACCACCAGTATTACCTCCTTCAGGACCAAGGTCAATAATCCAATCTGAAGTTTTAATTACATCAAGATTATGCTCAATTACTACTACTGTATTTCCGTGGTCTCGTAATCGATGTAGCACTTTTAACAACATATCTATATCTTGGAAATGTAATCCGGTAGTAGGCTCATCAAGTATGTACAAGGTACGCCCTGTATCACGCTTCGAAAGCTCAAGCGATAATTTCACACGCTGGGCCTCACCTCCTGAGAGTGTTGTCGCAGACTGTCCTAGTGTAATGTAACCTAGTCCCACGTCTAATAAAGTTCTTAATTTACGAGCTAAAACTGGCACCTGAACAAAAAACTCATACGCCTGCTCAACTGTCATTTGTAAAATCTCAATGATACTCTTGTTCTTGTACTTAATTTCAAGTGTTTCACGGTTATAACGCTTACCATGACAGACATCACACGATACGTATATGTCTGGTAAGAAATGCATTTCTACTTTAATAAGGCCATCTCCCTGACAAGCTTCGCAGCGACCACCTTTAACATTAAAAGAGAATCGACCAGGGCTATAACCACGCTCGCGGGCCTGAGGAACGCCTGCAAATAATTCTCTAACAGCAGTAAATAAACCGGTATAAGTTGCTGGATTAGATCGTGGGGTTCGCCCAATCGGACTCTGGTCCATGTTGATAACTTTATCGAAGAAAGCTGTTCCTTCAATAGACTCATAAGGTGCAGGCTCTGCATTACTACCATATAGGTGTCGTGCCATAGCATGATAAAGAGTATTATTGATAAGTGTAGATTTACCGGAGCCAGATACTCCTGTAACACAAACAAACATTCCTATGGGCAGATTTAAATTTACATTCTTTAGATTATTGCCTGAAGCTCCTGTGATTAACAACCAACGGTCATCTTTAGACTTAACTCTCTTTTCAGGTAACTCAATATTCAGCTCACCTGAAATATATTTTCCAGTAAGGGAGTCTTTATTTTTGCGAATGGCCTCCGGGCCTCCACGGGCAACAATAAATCCGCCGTGCTCACCTGCACCAGGACCCATATCTAGAATATAATCAGCAGAAAGTATGGCATCTCGATCATGCTCCACAACAATCACACTATTACCAAGATCACGTAAATTTTTAAGAGTGTCTAAGAGACGCTCATTATCTCGCTGATGCAGTCCAATGGAAGGTTCATCTAATACATACATTACACCAGTCAGCCCTGACCCAATCTGGCTTGCCAATCGAATACGCTGTGACTCACCGCCTGACAGGGTATCAGCAGATCGATCTAATGAAAGGTAATCAAGTCCGACATTATTTAGAAATTGTAAGCGACTAGAAATTTCATTGATAATTCGTTCTGCAATGGAGCGTTTGTGGCCGGTAAGCTCCATTTGATCAAAATAATTCCTGGCCTGCTTAAGTGGTAATTTACTAATTTCATAAATAGCTTTCCCTCCAACCTTAACATTACGAGCTTCACGGCAAAGACGAGTGCCTTCACATTCGGGACAGGTCTGGGAATTTAGATATTTTGCCAGTTCTTCACGAACTGCTAATGAATCTGTCTCTTTATATCGACGCTCCAGACTAGGAACAACTCCTTCAAAAGAATGCTCTTTCTTAGTCTTAGAACCATTTCCATTTAAATAAAAAAATAAAATCTTCTCTTTTCCTGATCCTTTCAGGATAATATTTTGAATATTAGGAGAAAGTTCCTCAAATGGCGTTTCGAGATCAAAGCTATAGCGCTTCGAGAGTCCCTCTAATATCTGAAAATAAAATTGATTACGTCGGTCCCAACCCTTAATTGCACCAGATGCTAATGATAAATGAGGGAAGGCAACAACACGATTAGGGTCAATAAAAGTCATTTGCCCAAGGCCATCACATTCTTTACATGCTCCCATCGGATTATTAAAGGAGAATAATCTTGGCTCTAGTTCTGGCAGAGAATAACTACACACGGGACAACTAAATTTGGCAGAAAAAAGATGCTCCTGACCAGAATCCATCTCTACAGCTAATGCCCTGCCATCAGCATGACGTAGCGCCGTCTCAAATGACTCTGCAAGACGTTGCTTGCAATCTAATGAAACTTTTAGCCTATCCACTACTATTTCTACAGTGTGCTTCTTAGTTTTCTGTAATTTTGGCAAATCTTCAACTTCATAAATCTTTCCGTCAATCCTTAGACGTACGAAACCTTGTGCACTTAACTCATCAAACAAATCTGTTTGTTCCCCTTTGCGCCCTACTACAAGGGGAGAAAGAATCATTAATTTAGTATCTTGTGGGAGCTGCAATACATGATCTACCATTTGCGAAACGCTTTGAGCTACCAAAGTGGTCTGGTGATCTGGGCACTGTGGATCACCAATACGAGCAAATAATAAACGCATATAATCATGAATTTCAGTTACAGTTCCAACTGTAGAGCGGGGATTATGCGAGGTTGTTTTCTGTTCTATGGCTATGGCAGGAGAGAGCCCCTCGATCAGATCTACATCTGGCTTCTCCATTAGCTTAAGAAATTGCCTGGCATAAGCTGAGAGAGATTCTACATAGCGCCGCTGACCTTCTGCATAAAGCGTATCAAATGCAAGTGAAGATTTACCTGATCCTGATAACCCAGTAACCACGATTAATTTATTACGTGGCAAATCAATACTGATGTTTTTCAGGTTGTGAGTACGTGCACCACGAATTTTGATAAGTTCCATCGGCTACCTAAGCGCTGAGCAACCTGCTAATATACCCAACTTTCCTGTAATGTCCTAATCTGATTAATGCCTTCCTCTCCATCTTCTGAAAAAATGTCTCCAGTTGAGATCCGAGCTACTGCCGGTTTAGCGGCAGTCTATGGATTACGTATGTTTGGAATGTTCATTATTCTCCCAGTGTTTGCATTCTATGCAGAGAGCCTGCCCGGCGAGAACAATTACACACTAATCGGCATTGCACTTGGCGCCTACGGACTTACTCAGGCAATATTTCAAATCCCTTTTGGTTGGCTATCTGATCGTATCGGGCGTAAGCCAGTTATCTACTTTGGTTTAATTCTATTTGCCCTAGGAAGCTTTATAGCCGCTTCTGCTGAAGATATCTACTGGGTTATCTTTGGCCGTATTATCCAAGGTTCTGGTGCAATCTCGGCAGCAATAATGGCACTAGCTGCCGATCTTACCCGTGAAGAGCACCGTACCAAAGCTATGGCCTCAATTGGAATGACCATTGGCACTGTATTTGCTCTCTCACTCATCATTGCGCCCGCACTAAATCGCCTGATAGGAGTACCAGGGATTTTTATCATGACAGGAATACTCGCATTATTAGCTATCTTAGTAGTCTACAAAATTATTCCTAATCCGCAGCTTTGCCGTTTCCATTCAGATACTGAGGCAGCCCCCGCACGTTTCATCAATGTATTACAAGATCCTGAATTATTGCGCCTAAACTTCGGTGTATTTGCGCTACATGCCACACTTATGGCACTTTGGCTTGTAATTCCAGCATCCCTACGAAAGGCTGGGTTAGAAGTAAATGATCATTGGCAGATATATTTACC